>JBJKPQ010000161.1:0-16341 GCA_046706305.1 Bacteroidales bacterium | reverse complement strand
CAATTCATAAAATAAATTATTAACCCTAAATTTTAAGAATATGGTAAATCCAAAAGACTGGCTCGAATTCGGGCAGAAATTTCACGGGCATAAATGTCCTGCCATGCCGATGGGACTCAGGGTAGGTGCAGCAGCACTTAATAAACTGGGAATTGAACGTGCCGCTGATGGGCAGATTGTTGCTATTGTTGATATTGGCGACAATCATTGTGCCACATGTTATGCTGATGGTTTGCAGGTGATTCTTGGTACAACTTTCGGTAAAGGGAACATACAAAAAACACATAAGGGGAAATGGGCTGTTACAGTTATAGACAGGATGTATGGCAAAGCCGTAAGGGTGACACCAAAAGCTGAAGCTATGCTTGCCAATAAACAGACTTCTTTTTTTAAGGATTACCGTGAAAAAGGGATTCCGGCCAGCCAGGTGCCGGATCAGGTTGTAGAACCGTTGGTCATTAATGTAATGAATGCTCCTGATGAGAAAATTTTAAATATTTCAGAGGTGTTTGATTACAAGCTTGATGTTCATCCTCATAGCTTTAACAGTTTTGTCTGTGAAGACTGCGGGGAAATGACTGTAATGGAGTATGGCCGGATAAAAAATGATAAAAAAGTATGCATAGACTGCGTAAGCAATTAGCTTGTTTTCGACTGTCTGGTATTTGACTTTTATCATTATCTGATTAAATTTAGAGTTTGCCTTTTAAGCATGGGTGCATAATGATCTGTGCAATGCTTGCATAAGCATCCGGTATCCACGGAGAGGCAGGTTAATTAATTAATAACCAGATAATGATAAACAGGCGACATTTCATTAACAGAATTTCGATAGTAGCTGCAGGAACAGCTGTGATGCCAAATCATATTTATTCTTCAGGTTATTTTAAGCCTGATGAATATGTGACTGTTGAGGTACAGCATGGCAGGATAAGGGGTCTCAGGGCTGATGGTGTAAATATCTTCAGGGGCATACCTTATGCCGGAAGAGTATCAGGTGACAGGCGCTTCAGACGACCTGCACCCCTTGAGCCATGGACCGGAGTGCGCGATGCACTGCAGCTGGGTGCTCCGTCTATTCAGCCTCCTAACCAGACATATGGTATTAATGAGCCAAAACCTGCAGAAGACTGCCTGTTCCTTAATATCTGGACCCCTGCAAATGATAACAGGAAGAGACCAGTTATGTTTTATAATCACGGAGGTGGCTTTTCAACCGGATCAGGCGGCTCTGTTGCACAGGATGGTTCTAACCTCGCACGTAATTTTGATGTGGTAGTGGTAGAAACAAACCACAGGCTGGGAATAATGGGTTATCTGTACCTGGATGATATTGCTGGTGAGGAGGAATATGCCGGATCGGGGAACATGGGTATGCTAGATATTGCTGCCGGTCTTGAATGGGTAAACAAAAATATAGAGTATTTCGGGGGCGATCCGGCAAACGTTATGATTTTTGGTGAGTCTGGTGGAGGAGCTAAGACTTCATGCCTTTATGCCATGCCATCAGCCGTACCTTTCTTCAGTAAGGCGTCTGTTGAAAGCGGTCCGGGTGTACGTATGACACCCCCTGAGGTGGCATCTGAAACCACGACATTAGTCCTGAAAGAGCTGGGTATTGCTCCAAAAGACTGGAAAAAACTACTGGCTGTGCCTGTGGCAGATCTTCTTAAGTTGCAGATGGATCTTCCTTCTATTGCCCCTCGGACCGGGACAACAAACAAAAAAAAGGGACTTCTTGAATCTTCTCCCGGTGGATTCTCACCTGTTGTGGATGGTGTAGTACTACCACATCATCCATTTGATCCTGTAGCACCTGCAATCTCAAAGGAGAAGCCTCTTTTAGTAGGGTGGAATGAGGATGAATATGCATTCTTTGCAATGATGTCACCTGATAAAAGCATTTTTAATATTGATTTTGGAGGCTTACCGGATAAACTGCGACCTCAGTTTGGTGAAGACACGCAACAAATAATTGATACTTATCGTAAAACTCGCCCTGAAGCGTCTGCTGCGGATATTCTAATCGCCATCCAGTCGATGAATATGATGGGGCTTGGTTCTGTGGATATTGCAGAAAAAAAGACACAGCAGAAAGGAGCGCCGGCCTACCTTTATAATTTTGGCTATAAGTCGGAAGTATTAATTCCAGGCACACATCATCCCCTGGGCACTCCGCATGCTATGGATATCACTTTTAAATTTAATAACGAGATTCCACCCAGCGACGGTACAACAGGAAGAAGCTATTTCGGAGGTTCCAGGCCAGAGAGGTTTGTAGCCTCCCGTCATATGGCAGAGCTTTGGACCACATTCGCCCGTACCGGGAAACCATCTGCACGCGGAGTTCCCTACTGGCCTTCATATAACCTGAAAGAGAGGCCATTAATGAGAATAGATACCTTGTGTGAAGTTATTAATGACAGGTATGCCACTGAGCTCAAAATGTGGAGAGATACAGGCAGGCTTTGAACAAGGTTAATGCCGGATAATAAAGTAAAACATATTATCTGTAATTTTCAACAGACTTAAATTTTAATACACGGGCTATCCTGTCCTGGTTGATCAATTACTGTTTTTATTTAGTTATGTTTTTTGGTTTTAAGCCTATCGGTGCCATTATCATCAAGGTTGAGACCAATGCCAAAAGGAGGAATGCCCCTTTGTAGCCGGAAGTTCCGCCACCAAGACTTGCTATCAGGGCCGCGACAAGTGATGAACTGACTATAAGCCCTACACTTGTAAATACAACTATAACACTCTGGCCTGAAGCTCTTATATTATCCGAAGTTTCATTGTTGACAATGTATCTCAAAGGTGCACCGGTTATAAAGGAGAATCCAAGCCCAAGTATGGCTTCGGCTATGTAGAAACTAAAAATACTGTCGTTGGCTTTCCATATTCCCGCAAGTCCTGCAGTAAATACAGCTGTGCCGAATAACAGCACATATTTTACCCCGACCGAATCAATTAACCTGCCGGCCAGTGGTGCTCCGACAATTATGGCCACAAGCATGGGAATAAGAGCAAAACTGGCATCAGAATAGCTTATGCTAAAAGCTTCTTTAATATAACCGGGAAGAAACATCATAGCTGTTTCACCCAGACCAACTCCCACAGCTAACAGGTACGCTATTATAAGTTGTTTCGATTTAAACAACTGAGTATTAATTACAGGGTTATCACTTTTTTTCTGATAATGGATAAAGAAATTTAGGAAGATTATTGATATTATCAGGTAAGGGAAAACCTTAAATGAAAGTAAAGAGTCCAAAAAATCTTTGGTATTTATAAGGCTTACCGAATAAGCAAACATCCCCAGGCAAATTATCAGCAAGGCCGTGCCGATCCAGTCAAAGGTGGCTTTTTTTTCGAGACTTTTAGATGGGAAAAGTTTATAAGAAGCAATGATAAGAATCACAGACATAGGTATATTGATCACAAAAACCCAGTGCCAGCTAATTATAAGAAAGAGTCCACCGATAACAGGTCCGAGTATAAAGGCAAGTCCATAAACGGCACCCAGGATTCCAAGGGCAGAACCCTGCTTTTCTTTTGGGAAAGTATCTCCTATAACAGCTGTTGCCACAGGGAAGAATCCCCCTGAGCCAAAACCTTGGATTCCTCTTCCCACAACAATCATACTGAACCTCGAAGAAAAGATTACAATCAGGGATCCAAGTGCAAAAATCAATATTGAGATTATATAAATACCCTTCCTGCCATGATGGTCGGAAAGGGCTGCCAGCAAAGGGGTGCTAATAAGATTGGCAAAAACGTAAGCATTTATGATCCAGATTATTTCCCTTGAATTGACATTAAAGGATTTTTGAATCGGATGAATAGCGGGGGCGAGCAGAGCTATATCCATTGCCCCCATTAATACTCCGAAAAAAAGTAACACAAGAAGTTTCTTATTCATCAGGATTCCTTATATGTACTTTTTATAAAGCGTTGTAAAACATGACAGATATTCAGCCTTAACAATGCACTGGATGACTTGCAGACCATTGAAGCAGACGGGATTCGGATTTTTATCATCTCTACCCCCAGTTTTTCATTGCAGCCAGGTCATCTCTGACGCAATCCATTGGTGTCTCATTCTGATATGATTCCTGTTCGATGATCAGAAGCCATGAGCCGTTCTTAACCGCAAGTGCAACAACATCCTTAACATCCAATACCCCTTTGCCAAGGACGGTGCTGTCGTGACTGTTATTCTTATTCTTTTCCTTTAGAACATCCTTAACATGAAGAGATTCAAACCTGCCCGGGTACTCCTTAATCACATCCATGGGGTTGGTGCCGGCCGCGTTATACAGGTTCGCAATATCAAACTGCTGCATCGTTAACTTCGGATCACAGGTTTTCATTATAATGTCATATAATTTCATGTTATGGAGCATAATGTCGCCTACGAAATCGTCGTGATATCCAAATTTCATTCCGTACTTCTGGCATAGTACCCCGCTTTTATTCCACAGGTCCAGGACTCTCATGAGTTTATCGTAATTTTTCTGTGCATCCTCATCCAGTTCCGGAGTGATTACAAAATCCTGTCCCATGAATGCGGCATCTTCCACAGTCTTCTTCCAGGCATCGGTGAAATCATTTTTGGAAGCATCCCATGAATGCATTCCGAAACTAACATGCCCACTGTACATTCTCAGATCGAGATCATTTAGTATCTTTTTGAACTCTGAAGGAGTGTAGCCGTAAAATTTCCCGTCAGAGTAACCGGCATGTTCAACTACCTTATAGCCCATATCAGCCAGTTTTTTCAGCGATCCGGCAGGATCTTTTTTCATATCATCCCGGACAGAATAAAGCTGCAGCCCCACAACTGTCTTTTCCGGAACCGAACCAAACAGAGTACGGGGCATGACAGATGCACCGACTGCAAGCAAAGCACCTGATTTCACAAATGTTCTTCTGGTTGTTTTCATTTTAATATTTGTTAATTACGTTTTTACTGTAAGTTTAATAAAATTAATTAAAGGTGGCTCATAACAGCTCATTAAAATCTTAAATGGATACAGCATGAATTATGGTTACGATGCTTTGTAATCTGCATTGAAGTGGCTATCTTGGGATGCAACCAAACAATTACAACCATGACTTCCAGAAGAAAATTTATCAGAAATTCGGTCCTCGCAACCGGTGCATTAATGACATTACCATCTTTCAGACTTGCCGGGGACGCCGATCCCAATATTAAAATATCGCTTGCTGAATGGTCGTTCAACAGGGCATTGTATTCAGGAAAGATGGACCACCTTGATTTTCCTGAAATAGCAAAAAATGATTTTGGTATTTCAGCCGTCGAATATGTTAATGGTTTTTTTGGCGGTAAAAAAATGGATTTTAAGGAGGCTGGTAAAAACAGGGCTTATCTGGGGGAGCTTTTAAAAAGAAGCCAGGATGCAGGCGTTTTTAACCATCTTCTTATGGTTGATGATGAGGGTCCTCTTTCCACAACTGATGAAAAAATAAGACTGGAAGGTGTTGAGAATCATAAAAAATGGATTGACGCTGCAAAATTCCTGGGTTGCCTTACTGTCAGGGTGAACCTGCATGGGGAAGGAGATCCTGAAGACCGCAAAAAAGCCTCAGTTGATTCATTGAGCAGGCTGGGAGAATATGCCGCACCTATGAATGTTAACGTAGTCGTGGAGAACCATGGCAGTGTAACTTCAAATGCAGAATGGCTTACGGATGTGATGAGACAGGTTGGAATGAATAACATAGGAACCCTTCCCGATTTCGGTAACTGGTGTATTTCACAGCCCTGGGGCACCATACAGGATGGCTGTGAAGATATGTACGACATCTACAAAGGTGTTAAAATGTTATTGCCATATGCAAAAGGAGTAAGTGCCAAAACATATGATTTTGACGAGAATGGCGAACAGCCCCTTCTTGATTATAAAAGGCTGATCGGTATTGTAAAAGATTCAGGATTCAAAGGTTACATGGGACTGGAATATGAAGGTACAAACCAGACAGATGAATATGAAGGTGTCCGCAGAACCCAGAAACTCGTTCAGAAGTACCTGTAACCGGTTTTTGATCTTAACTTATCCTTTTGCTTATTTACTCTAAGATGCCAGTGCCGCCTTTACTGCACTCGAAAGTGACGTTGTGGGTCTGCCTATAAGTGACGAGAGTTGATGCTTATTATCAAACAAGGCACCTTTCGATGTAGATATGTCCCAGCCGGCAATCGCCGTTGCATAAGCATCCGGGATACCAAAACTCTTCAATGCAGACACATATTCATTTTCAGGAAGGTTTTTATAAGGTATGTCTTTCCCTGACTGCCTGGAGATTTCAGCAGCCAGATCGCTTAATGTATAAGCTTCATCCCCTGCGAGCTCGTATATCTTACCTTCATGACCCTTGCCTGTCAGAACCACAGCAGCGGCTTCAGCATAGTCATCACGTGTTGCGGAGGCAATCTTGCCGTCACCTGCACTCCCGATAAAAGCACCTCCATTAATTGCATTCTGCACTGAACCGGTATAGTTCTCGGTATACCATCCGTTTCGCAAAATAGTAAAGGGAATGCCCGATTTTTTTAACAATTCTTCTGTGGCAGAGTGTTCTGCGGCGAGACTCAGGGAGGATGTATCAGCCCTCAAAAGACTGGTATATACAATCCATTTAACACCTGCTTTTTTCGCAGCTTCAATTACATTGGCGTGCTGTCTTTCTCTTTTCCCGATTTCACTGGCAGAAATTAACAATAAACTGTCTAAGCCCGAAAGTGCATCAGGAAGATCACCTGGTTTGTCATAATCAAATTCCCTTACTTCAACTCCCCTGTTAGCTGCTTTTTGCGGCGAGCGGGTAAGTGCCACAATATCTGTAACGGGGACTCTTTCTTTCAGTTTCCCGATTACAAGTTTTCCCAAGTGGCCGGTAGCACCGGTAATTCCTGTTTTCATTTTAAACTCCTTTCTGTTTTGCATCTGATTACTTCTGCAATACTAATTATATTAGGAACATTTTTTGTACAATTAATACATTACATAATTATGTATAACCGCTATTATTGAAAAATGTTTAGTATTTGAGACCATACATGGAGAATGTGTCTCTATGCTTCAATTAACTGGCATTTCAGAATTCAAAGTATATTATTATTTTTAATGGGTAATTATTTAGGATTTTGAATATATAATACTTTAAAAAATAGTAATCAGATTATGAAAATTGACAGGCGGAAATTTATTTTCTCAACAGCACTTGTTACAGGTATCCCGGGTATGATTTCATCATTAAAGGCCGGACCGCTGACTTCGGATATTCCGGGACCGTTATTACCACAGTCAAACAATATCCAGGTAGGGGTTATAGCAAAGGCAGATAACCCGGAAGATGATTTAAAGATTGTAAGGGAAATGGATATCCATGTCTGCCAGGTTACTATTGGGGAATATTCACCTGCTTTGGCCCGAAGACTTAAAGAAACTCTTGAAAAATATGATATTAAAGCCACATCAATGATCTGCTCATTGCCGGGTCCGGAAATCTATACCTTCAGGGAGGGACCAGAGACTATAGGTCTGGTACCACGTAAATACAGGGAGGAAAGGATTGAACGACTCAGGCAGGGGATTGATTTTTGCAGGGAAGCAGGTATTCCGGCTATCCAGTCGCATTTTGGATTTATACCAGAAAACCCCAATGATGAGCTTTATAAAGAATTCCTTGAGACAATGAAACCACTTGGAGAATATGCCCATAAAAACGGGATTGACATATATTTTGAGACCGGGCAGGAAACACCGGTTACACTTTTAAGGGCCATCACTGATATCGGAACCGGGAACCTTTATGTAAACTACGACACAGCTAACCTCATACTCTATGGCAAGGCCAATCCTGTTGACGGCTTGAAAGTAATAGGTAAATATGTAAGATCACTGCATGCAAAGGATGGTAAATATCCTACGGATCCTTATAAACTTGGAGAAGAGAAGCCTATACCAAACGGTGATGTTGATTTCCCGGAAGTGGTATCTTCACTTAAAAAACTGAGCTTTAACGGCAGCATTATTATTGAATATGAGCTTGCAGGCAGCACAAAGGACTACCTGTTAAAGACCAGGGCCTATCTGGAAAAGCTGATTAATGAAGCCTGATGCATAAGATGGAAAGACGGATTATAGAAACCCATTAATCATAAAAATATGAGAACTCCGGTGTATAAGCTCCGGAGTTCTCATTATAAGCTGTTCCTATGGGATATCAATTTCTGATGGGTCGTCGGGACTTTCGGAAAGAAACCATTCCTCTGTTACAAACCTGTCATCAGCAATTTTATCGGTAGCCAGCTTGATATATTTGCCCTCAGCGGAAACAGCCACTTCTCCGTTTGGAAGAAGTAATTCTGCAGTTCCTTCAAAAGAGCGGCTTCCCTCACTTGTAACACGGCCCACTACCTTGAGTTCCTGTCCCAGGGGCACGGGTTTCCTGTATTTTGTCTTCAACTCAAGAGTCACTCCCCATAATTGGTCTTCCTTACCGTTACAAATAGCCCTGGCTATTGTTTCATCAAGAATGGATGCTGCAATGCCTCCGTGCATACGTCCGGGATAACCCTGGTGTTCCTCTGATGGATTGATAAGGGCGACAAGCTCATTAGTCCCGGTCTCATAGAATTTTGCCTGAAGGCCGAAATCATTTTTCTCACCACAAACAAAACACATCTTTGAGCTGTGTTGCTTTTTAATTACTTTATGCTTCACAACCTTATTTATTTCCCCGTCAGACCACGTGCTTCAAGCATCGGCCTGATGTCGGGTTTATGGCCGATAAAGTCGTAGAACATCTTGTTATATTCTTCTGTATTTCCGCGCGAAAGGATCATGTCGCGGAAGCGCTGTCCGTTTGCACGGGTCAACCCTCCGTGTGCCTCAAACCAGTTGTAGGCATCATCATCGAGCATCTCCGACCAGAGATAAGCATAATATCCTGCAGCATAGCCATTTGACCAGATATGCAGAAAGTAGCTGGACCTGTATCTCGGAGGCACCTGAGGAAGGTCAAGGTCAGTACGTTTCAGTGCAGATGTTTCAAAGTCGTCGACTGATTTTACCGGGGTATCTGATTTTATAGTATGCCATTCCATATCAAGTTCGGCAGCTGCAAGCAATTCTGTCAACGCATAGCCCTGGTTAAAATCCTGGGATTTCCTGATCCTGTCTACCAGTTTCTGAGGCATCGGTTCCCCCGTTTTGTAGTTTTTTGCATAATGGTTGAATACTTTGGGATCAAGGGCCCAGTGCTCATTGAACTGAGAAGGCAGCTCAACAAAATCGCGAGCCACACTTGTACCTGACAGGCTTGGGTATGTCTGGTCCGCAAAGAAGCCATGCAAGGCGTGACCAAATTCATGGAACATTGTAGTTACATCATCGAAACTTATAAGAGCAGGTTCTCCCGGAGCCGGTTTTGTGAAATTGCATACGTTGTAGATTACCGGTTTCGTTCCCAGTAGTTTTGACTGTTCAACAACATTATTCATCCAGGCACCACCTGATTTGTTGTCGCGCTTGAAGTAATCGCAATAAAACAGGCCGAGTTCACTGCTGTCCCTGTCATATACTGTGTAAACACGCATATCATCCTGGTAGACGGGAATGTCTGTTCTGCGTTTGAATGTCAGGCCGTAAAGCTGATTAGCTGCATAAAAAACGCCGTTTTCAAGTACATTAAATAATTCAAAGTATGGTTTCACTTCATTCTCATCAAGATCATAACGGGATTTACGGATTTTTTCAGCATAATAATTCCAGTCCCATGGTTCGAGGGTAAAGCCTCCTTTTTCTTTATTGATCAGCGCCTGGATATTGGCAGCTTCCTTACGTGCTTTGCCAGTTGCCGGGGCTACCAGTTTATGCAAAAATGACTGAACAGCTTCAGGAGTTTTTGCCATCTGATCCTGTAAAGCCCATGCAGCATAATCGGGAAAGCCCAGCAGTTTTGCTTTCTCAACACGAATTTCAGCTATTCTTTTAATCGTGGCACGGGTATCATTTTTATCCCCTTTTTCAGCCCTGTTCCAGGATGCCTCAAATAACTTATGACGTGTATCCCTGTTCTCAAGAGACTGAAGTGCAGGCTGCTGGGTTGTGTTTTGAAGGGGTAACATCCATTTACCATTTTCACCTGCAGCATCAGCATTTTGTGCAGCCGAATTCAGCGCTCCCTCAGACAGACCTTTCAGAGCATCTTTATTATCAACGACAAGTGCACCCGCTTTAGCAGCAGCCATAAGCTGATTGGTGAATTTGGCACTAAGGCCGGCTTCCTCTTCATTAAGCTTTTTCAATTTGGCTTTGTCATCAGCCGAAAGGTTGGCCCCTGCACGTAAAAATTCATCATAATAGTATTCAAGTAACCTTAATGATTCTTTATCAAGATTCAATTGATCTTTTTTCTGATATAACGTTTGGACCCTTTTAAACAGGCTGTCGTTCAGGAATATGGCATCCTGCTGTGCAGCCAGTTTAGGAGCGATCTCTTCATTCAGCTTCTGAAGAACAGAATCGGTATTTGCCCCGGAAAGCATATTGAAAACACCATTGACCCTACGCAGTATCTCACCGCTTTTTTCCAGGGCCACAAGGGTATTGTCGAATGTAGCAGGTTCCGGATTATCGGCAATCATTTTAATTTCTTCCAGGTTTTGCCTGAAGCCTTCTTCAAAAGCCGGGGCAAAATCACTATCCTTTATTTTATTAAAATCAGGTGCCTGAAAAGGCAGTGTGCTGGCTTTCATAAATGGATTTGAAGCCAGATCATTTTCATTTTCCATCGATCCCTTTTGATTTGAATTGGAGTTGCAGGCTGACATTATTATAAGTAGCATGCCTGTGATTGCAATTGATAGCTTTTTCATAATTTCAGTATTATATATTTGATCAATATAAATCCATATGTAAAAAAGAGCTGAAATTTACAGGTTTTTGCTTAAATGTGGAAGTGAAACATTGATTGATTATCAGTAATAACAGTGTAGCTGAAATTATGTTGCATTTTATTTTAATTTTCAAATATGCCGCTCATTTCTTATGTTTAGGCTCAATTTAAATCTATTAACGAAATGAATAAAATATTTATAACAGCTATGGCAATCATGTTGTCTGTAGTTGCCTTTTCACAAACAGAAGCATTATGGCTCAGGTATCCGGCAATTTCGCCTGATGGACAAAAAATTGCTTTTACGTATAAAGGTGATATTTACACTGTGTCATCCTCAGGCGGGACTGCTATTCCTCTTACTTTCCATGAGGCTCACGATTTTATGGCTGTGTGGAGTAATGACGGTAAAAAAATCGCATTCGCTTCTGACAGGTACGGCAATTTCGATGTTTTTGTTGTCTCAGCAGGAGGAGGAGAGCCACAACGGCTTACTTACCATTCATCAGATGAATATCCCTATGCGTTTACACCGGATGACAGGGAAGTTATTTTCGGTGCCAACAGACCCGATGGAATAGGACCAAGAGAGTACCCTGCAGGTTATCAGCCTCAGGTATATGAAGTTCCGGCTAACGGTGGAAAAGTAGCCGGCTTATGGCCTTTTGCAGCTGAAGCTGTACAGGTGAACAGGGAAGGCAATTTGTTTATTTACCAGGATTTGAAAGGAGGCGAGAACGAATGGAGGAAGCATCATAAGTCATCGGTCGCCAAGGATATCTGGTTGTATGACAAAGGAAAGGACAATTACTCCAGGCTGACTGCCTTCCAAGGTGAAGACCGTAACCCTGTATTCTCACCTGATGAGAAATCGGTTTATTACCTGAGCGAGGAGAGTGGCAGCTTTAATGTATATTCGTTATTGCTGTCGGATCCGTCGGAAAAAAGCCGGCTTACACATTTCAAAAATAACCCTGTTCGCTTCTTAAGTATATCTGATAAGGGTTTATTGTGTTTTGGTTATGATGGTTCCCTATTTACAATGAATCCGGGAGATGAACCACGAAAACTTGATATTGTGATTAGTACGGCAGGCAAGACAAACAGTGAAAAGGTGGCTGATGTCAGTGGTAATGTCAGCGAAATGGCTGTCTCACCCAATGGCAAAGAGATTGCATTTATTGTCAGAGGTGAGGTTTTTGTTACTTCAGTTGAAGGAGGTGTTACCAAACGCATAACAAACACACCCGAAGAAGAGAGGTACCTTGATTTCTCACCTTCCGGAGATACAATACTTTATGCAAGTCAGCGCGGTAATAACTGGGCAATTTATTCCGCAACAAAGGAGAGGAAAGAAGAACCTTATTTTTATGCATCAACTCTTATCAGGGAAGAACCACTAATAACTAACACTCACGATTGTTACCAGCCCAGGATATCTCCTGATGGTAAGGAGATAGCATATATAGAAGGCCGGAGATCACTGAAGGTATATAATCTTGCAACGAGGCAGACACGTGAACTTATTTCACCTGAAAATATGTTCTACATGTCTGATTATGACCAATATTACAGGTGGAGTCCTGACAGTAAATGGTTACTTGCAAAATATACTCCCGAAATCTCAAACTCTGAAGTAGCCCTTATAAGGGCCGACGGAAGCGGGAAATTCATTAACCTGACGCGAAGTGGCTATAATGATGAACACCCGGAATGGGTCGATGGGGGTAAAGCTATGATCTGGTTCAGCGATCGTGACGGACTTCGGAGTTATGCAACATCAGGAAGAAGGCAATCTGATGTATATGCCATGTTTTTTACAAGGGAAGCCTGGGACAGGTTCAGGCTTAGCAAGGATGACTATGATCTTCTAAAGGCAGTTGAGAAAATTAATAAAGAGAAGGAAAAGAGTGAAAAGAAGAAGGATAGTAAAAAGAAAGAACCTGAAACAAAAAAAGATACCCTGACTGTGAAAATTGACATGGGAGATAATCTGTATGAAAGGAAGGCAAGGCTCACAATAAGTTCCTCTTCTCTCGGTGATGCAGTCCTTTCAAAAGACGGTGAGAAGTTATATTACCTTGCCCGTTTTGAAAAAGGCCTTAACTTATGGAGTACCAATGTCAGGACCAAGGAAACGAAGATGGAGCTTGCTCTTAATGCAGGCAGAGCATCAATGTCGTGGGATAAAGAAATGAAGAACCTTTATCTTCTGGCAGACGGTAAGATACTTAAGGTTACTCCGGAAAGCTGGAAAAAAGAGCCAGTCGCTTTCAATTACGAAATGACATTCAACCTTCCGGCAGAGCGCCGCTATGAATTTGATTATGTTTGGCGGAAGACAAAAACAACATTTTATACTTCTTCCTTCCATGGTGCTAACTGGGATTCACTGTACATAGTTTACTCTAAATTTCTTCCTTATATCGGAGATGGTTTTGAGTTCTCTGAGTTATTGTCGGAGATGCTTGGTGAGCTGAATGTATCACATTCTGGTTCGCGATATATCAGGACGGGCAATAACGGAGATAAGACTGCATCGCTGGGTATTCTGTCAGATTATAGTTTTACCGGTAATGGGATTAGGATAAAAGAAATTGTAAAAGACGGTCCGCTGGACAAAGCCTCAATCAATGTTAACCCGGGTATGATCATTGAACAGATTGACGGGGATACTGTAAATTCAGTCCGCGATTATGCTTACTATCTTAACCGTAAAGAAGGGAAGTTCACTCTTCTTACTATTCTCAATCCTGATGACGGCAAGAGACAGAGTATAACCGTGAAACCGATATCACTGAGGGAGGAAAGCGGGCTTTTATATAAACGATGGGTCCGCATTAATCAGGATGAAGTTGACAGTCTAAGCGGGGGAAAACTTGGTTATGTTCATATTCCCGGCATGTCTGATGAACCTTACCGGTCAATTTATGAAGATATGATGGGTAAATATTCAGAGAGGAAAGCCGTTATTGTTGATACCCGTTTCAATGGAGGAGGAGACCTCGTTTCAGACCTGACAACATTCCTTACAGGCAGGAAATATCTTGAGTATGCAACAGAGAAACGCCCTGTAGGATATGAACCATACTTCAGGTGGACAAAGCCGACTGTTGCAATGTTCAATGAAGCCAATTACAGCGATGGTGATTGTTTCTCATGCGGTTATAAACAACTTGGGATAGGCAAGACAATAGGGATGCCGGTGCCTGGAACATGCAGCTGGGCAAACTGGGAGGTCCTGGAAGATGGCACAACCCGCTGGGGAGTTATTCCTGTAAGCACCAGGGATATTAATGGTAACTGGATGGAAAACGTGGAAACTGTTCCGGATTACCAGGTAAGGAACGAACCAGGTATCATAAGCAGGGGCAGGGATCAGCAATTGGAGAAGGCTGTAGAAGTTCTTTTGAACGAGATAAAATAAATATCTTATGAGCAGAGGTTTTGTGAGGGAAGGAGATCAGGAAGAAACACCGATGATTCCTCAAAGAGCATTTTTGCCTGCGGGGGTGGCAAATTTTGTTACCCGTGAAGGCATGGATCAGCTTCTTAAGGAAAAAGAGGAGCTTATCAGGGAGAGGGACGCACTCCTTATAAAAGACGAAAATGAAAAACGTATAGAGAAGAACCTTTTAAACGCAAGATTGCAATTGCTTAATGAAAGGATTGCAACAGCGAGAGTTGTTGAAAACGCAGGACAATCAACGGATGAGATTACCTTTGGAGCAAAAGTGAAGCTGAAAGCTGAATTGTCAGGTGATATTCAGACTTATAGAATAGTGGGTGTTGATGAGGCAGATATTGCCGGGGGTAAAATCTCTTTTATTTCACCACTGGCCAAAGCCCTGCTAAACAAAAAAGTCGGCGATAGTGCTGTTATTAAACACGGCAGGGAAGATATTGCTTTTAAAGTAATTGAAATTTTTTATCCGTAAACAATGAAGTAAGAAACACAATTATGATAACAAGAAGGAAATTTATTCTCAATACAGGTATTGTTGCTGCCGGTACGATCTCCGTATCAGCACTGGCAAAAGCTGCTTTGAATAGGGTGGCATATAATTCAAAAAGACCCCCTCTCGACAAACGTAAATTCACAAGTAAAGCAATAGAAGAAGTTATATCCAGCACACAGAAACAGATAAAGGACCCGGAGATAGCCTGGATGTTTGGTAATTGTTTCCCGAATACTCTTGATACCACTGTTGAATATAGTGTGAAGGACGGTATTCCCGATACCTTTGTTATCACGGGTGACATACATGCAATGTGGCTGAGAGACTCCACTGCCCAGGTATGGCCCTATCTGCCTTATATTAAAGGCGACAAGGATTTGTATAATCTTATCCTAGGAGTCATACACAGGCAGGGGAAATGTATCACTATCGATCCTTATGCAAATGCCTTTAACAAGGAGGCAACCGGAAGCGAATGGGACAGCGACCTTACCGACATGAAGCCGGAGCTTCACGAACGGAAGTGGGAAGTTGATTCATTATGCTATCCCGTGCGATTGTCATACAATTTCTGGAAACAAACCGGAGATACCTCATTCTTTACATCAACATATGATAATGCCCTGCAATTGATAATTCAGACCTTCCGCCAGCAACAACGCAAGGATGGCAAAGGGCCTTATCATTTCGGCAGAAAAACTGCAACAGCAACAGATACCCTGCCTGGTGGCGGTTACGGGAATCCGGTAAAACCAGTCGGATTGATCTGTTCATCATTCCGCCCGTCGGACGATGCCACAATATTCCCTTTCCTGATCCCCTCTAACTACTTCGCTGTAATATCACTCAGGCAGATGGCAGAAATGTTTACCGCGATAAAGAAGGATTACAAGCTGGCACAGGAATGTTCCTCACTTGCTTCCGAAGTAGAAAAGGCTTTAAATGACTATTCTTCAGCCGACCATCTGAAATATGGCAGGGTGATCGCATATGAAGCAGATGGTTTCGGCAATCAGCTGTTTATGGACGACGCCAATGTCCCGAGTCTGCTGGCACTTCCATACCTGGGGTGTCTTTCTTCTTCAGACCCGCTATACCATAACACCAGGGAATTTGTACTGTCACCTGACAATCCCTGGTACTTCAGCGGAAAAGCAGGTGCAGGAATTGGGGGGCCTCATGAAGGAGAAGATATGATCTGGCCGCTAAGTATCATTATTCAGGCTCTCACTTCAGATGATGAAAATGAGATATCCAACTGTCTCGGAATTCTTAAGAGGACTCATGACGGAACAGGTTTCATGCATGAAGCTTTCAATAAAGATGATCCTTCAAAATATACACGCAGCTGGTTTGCCTGGGCCAACACCATATTCGGTGAACTTATTCTTAAGGTGGCCAGGGATCATCCTTCAGTTCTTGAAAAAACTTTATAGTCAACAAATGATCAATC
>JBJKPQ010000160.1:0-10005 GCA_046706305.1 Bacteroidales bacterium | reverse complement strand
GAAAAATTGTTGATGCCCTGAGTCCTGTTTACGATGTGGTTGCCCGTTTTCAGGGCGGTCCTAATGCCGGCCATTCCCTGGAATTTAATAATGTAAAACATATTTTACACCTTATCCCTTCAGGGATTTTCCATGAAGATAAATTAAACATTATAGGTAATGGTGTTGTGATCGATCCTGCTGTCTTCAGGACAGAAGCTGAGGAACTTGGATTTCCTGTTGAAGAACTTATTAAACGTCTTATAATATCGACAAGGGCAAACCTTATCCTTCCCACTCACAGGATACTTGATGCCGCATATGAGTCACATAAAGGGGAAACGAGGATTGGTTCAACACTCAAGGGTATTGGTCCGGCCTACACCGACAAAGTAAGCAGGAACGGCTTAAGAGTAGGTGATATTCTTCGTCACGACTTCATTCAGCGATACAGGGATCATATAAAAAACCATCTTCTTATACTGAAAAATTATAATTATAAATTTGATCTTGAAAAATTCGAGGAAGGATGGTTTGAAGGAATCGAAATACTTAAAAAATTCCGTCTCGAAAACACTGAATATATGGTGAATAACCTTGCGGCCCAGGGTAAAAAAATACTTGCAGAAGGTGCACAGGGCACTATGTTAGACATAGATTTCGGCTCATACCCTTATGTCACTTCCTCTAACACTATCAGCGCAGGAGCATGCACGGGATTAGGTATTTCACCGAGGATGACCGGAGAGGTATTCGGAATATTCAAGGCATATTGTACAAGAGTGGGAAGCGGACCTTTCCCCACTGAATTATTGGATGATACAGGAAATGCATTAAGAGATGTCGGACGCGAATTCGGATCAACAACCGGACGCCCCAGGAGATGTGGCTGGCTCGATCTGCCCGCACTTAAATATTCCATTATGATAAATGGTGTCACTCAACTTTTTATGACCAAAGCGGATGTTATGTCATCGTTTGAATCAATAAAAATTTGTACTTCCTATAAAATTGATGGTAAGGAAACATACGAGGTACCATTCGAAAATGACAGGCCTGCGGAACCCGTCTATGCCGAACTAAAAGGATGGAACTCTGATATTTCAGGCATAAGGAAGTTCGAAGAACTCCCTGTGGCTCTGAAGGATTACATCAGCTTCCTTGAAAAGGAAACAGGAGTTCCTGTTACGATGGTTTCAGTTGGTCCCGACAGAAGTGAAACCATATTCCGTTTTAAAGATTAATTGTTCGTTGCTTGCTTTGCCAAATCGATTAAGATGGAACCAGTCATTTTCTGACATAGATCCAGGCATCATTTTCAATATTATCCTGGAATTCCCTGACCCGGGCCAGAGCCTTGCCAATATTCTCATATGATTCCGCTGAAACAAGTTCAAACCTGCTTCCTTCCATCTTTATGATATGAGTATCATACCCCTTACCGCGGTAAACGGTGCTAAGCTCTTCAGCATATTTTGGAGTGATAAAACTTCCTACTATAATATTATATTTACTCCCCCTTTCTTCAGCTGCCTTACGAATAGAATCGGCCCTGGCACTTTCCTCTGCCAGCAAGGTAGCCTGTGCACTTTTAATAGAATCAGCAACCCTGATACTGTCCTGGCGTGCCTGCCAAACAGCCATGGTGTCTGCTTTTTTTCCAAACAGGCCTCTTCCTTTAAAATATTTGCAGGAAGGCGTAGCTATCAGGATAACAACTAAAATCGCAGCTGATAAATGTCTCATAATCAAATAATTAACTAATGTGGAAGTAATTTATTAAAATATATAAACGTCTTAATTGTCAAAGATACAAATAATTAAATATTCAGGCAAGTGATAATATTACATAAGCCCGATATCAAAATACTGCGGATTTTGTATATTCGGCTAATAAAAGAACCAATCTAACCAAACAATATTCCATGAAATCCTTAATACAATTTTTCGAGGAAAGTGTTGAACAATACAGCAGTAATGTGTACCTGTGGGAAAAACCTTATGATAAATATGAAGGTACAACTTATGGAGAGACCAGGAAACAGGTCTGCGAATTTGCTGCCGGTTTAATAAAAATGGGAGTCAAAAGAGGTGACAGGCTTAGTCTTATTTCTGAAGGTAGAAACAGCTGGGTTATAGGTGAACTGGGTATTCTGTATACCGGAGCTATGAATGTTCCACTCTCGGTGAAACTTAATCCCGAGGAAATTAAATTCAGGATTAACCACTCAGGTTCAAAAATGATACTGGTTTCTTCAATACAGGCACAGAAATTAATGACCATAATTAATGACTGTCCTACTATTGAGAAGATAATACATTTCGATACACAGGAGGAATATGCACCAAACGAAATTCATTTCAATGAGGTGAGAAAAACTGGCAGGGAATGGCTTGAGTTGGCAGATAACGCCCGGAAATTCGAGGAGATATATAAAAGCATTACACCTGATGATTTTGCTAATATCTGCTATACATCAGGAACAACTGCAGATCCAAAGGGAATTATTCTTACTCATGGGAACTATGTGACAAATGTATACCAGTCGTACAGTCTGATGG
Organism: Bacteroidales bacterium; assembly: GCA_046706305.1. GTDB lineage: Bacteria > Bacteroidota > Bacteroidia > Bacteroidales > VadinHA17 > LD21. The sequence goes on along the minus strand of JBJKPQ010000160.1, from coordinate 7,464 downwards.
ACATACCATCATTTTATAAAACACTCCTCATTTTACCCTGGGATCACTCTTTTGGTCATACCTGCGGAATTTTTGCTTTCATGGGAAAAGGTGCAAGTATTGCATCTGTCAAAACAGGTAAAACTCCTATGGAGACCCTGCGTAATCTTCCGGTATGTCTCAAGGAAATTAAGCCAAACCTTCTCATGAGCGTACCAGCCATAGCGAAGAACTTCAGAAAGAACATAGAAAAGAACATCAGGGAGAAAGGAAGAATAATCGAAATGATGTTCAACCATGCACTTAAAATATCCTATTCTTATAACAAGGAAGGCTGGAACAGGGGAAAAGGTATTCAAAAGTTAAAAAAACCTTTACTCAGACTATATGACAAACTATTGTTCAGTAAGATTCGGGAGGCCTATGGAGGCGAACTCGATTATTTCATTGGCGGAGGAGCCCTGCTGGATATAGAACTACAAAGATTCTTTTATGCCCTGGGTATTCCAATGTACCAGGGCTATGGACTCAGCGAAGCTTCACCGGTTATATCTTCCAACTCCGCCAACAAGCACAAGCTTGGTTCATCAGGCGCTCTTGTCAATAACATGGATCTTAAAATCTGCGACGATAATGGTAATGAGGTTCCTGTTGGAGAAAAAGGTGAGATTGTGATAAGGGGAGGAAATGTTATGCATGGCTACTGGAAAAATGAAAATGCCACAAGGGATGCAATTCGCGATGGATGGCTATATACAGGCGATATGGGCTATATGTCCGAAGATGGATTCCTTTATGTACTGGGACGTTTTAAAAGTCTTCTTATTGCAGATGACGGAGAAAAATTCAGTCCCGAAGGTATTGAAGAAGCTATTTCAGAACAATCTAAATATATAGAACAATGCATGCTTTATAATAATCAAAAGCCCTATACTGTTGCTATTATTGTTCCAAATCAGCATTCACTTAAATTATACCTCGAGGAAAAAAACCTTACAGCCGATTCCGACGAAGGCAAAAGAGCTGTAATAAACCTTATAGAAAGTGAAGTAAATGAATACAGAAGCAATGGGAAATACGGGGATATGTTCCCCCAGAGATGGCTGCCTGTAGCTATTGGTATTCTGGAAGAAAGCTTTACCGAAGAAAACGGGCTCATGAACTCTACCATGAAAATCGTAAGAGGTAAGATAATGGACAAATATCAGGAACTCATCGACTTCCTGTATACCCCTGAAGCAAAAGTTGTTACAAACGAAAGAAATATCGAGGAAGTTGAAAAAATGAAACTTGGCTGATAAATTCTTTCTTAACATTTAAATATTAACAATAGAACCACATGCCAACAATAATCCGTATCAGAGAAAATACTGGTGAATGTGGATTCTATGTGACTTATAATCTCAAAAATATTCTCTCATGAAAAAAACACTTTATTCCTTATTCATCATTTTTTCATTCATAAGTGTATCATGCACACTTAATAATAAAAAGCCCGAATGGAAACCTGTTCAGAACCCTATAATGACAAGATGGGCAGCTGATATTGATCCATTAAAACCGTGGCTCGATTATCCGAGACCTGATCTGGTAAGGAAAAACTGGATGAGCCTTAATGGTCTATGGGATTATGCAATTACTGAGAAAGATATTAAACCGGCCGACTGGGATGGAAAAATACTGGTCCCTTATCCTGTAGAATCAGCTCTCTCCGGAGTAAAGAACAGAGTATCCGAAAATGAAAGCCTGTGGTACAGAAGGACATTCAAAGTGCCCAACATATGGAAAAAGAAACATATCATTCTGAATTTTGAAGCAAGTGATTTTGAAACAAAAGTCTGGGTAGACGGGAAGGAAATAGGTACACATAAAGGTGGCTATGACCCCTTCTCATTTGATATCACCGGATCGCTTGGAAATACTAAAGAACATGAATTACTTGTTTCGGTATGGGATCCGACCGACAAGGGTACACAGCCACGCGGCAAACAGGTTCAGTCGCCCGGGGGAATATGGTACACGCCTACAACAGGTATCTGGCAGACAGTTTGGATCGAACCGGTAAATGAATCATATCTCTCATCGTTCAGAATTGTAACTGATGCTGATAAGGGAACAATAACATTCAAGCCACAGGTTGTAAATGCAGAAGAAGGGACTCTTGAGTATACGATATCACAAAATGGTAAAAAAGTTGCCGGTGCAAGCGGCAGCAGCAAGGACGAAACATCTGTTACAATTAGCGATCCTGTACTCTGGACACCCGACAATCCATTCCTTTACGATATAAGCATTGACCTGAAGATAAACGGTAAAACAGTTGACAATATAAAATCATATACCGGAATAAGAAATATCTCGCTGGGTAAGACTGACGACGGTTTCACAAGGATATTTCTTAACAATAAGTTTGTTTATGAAAGAGGTCCGCTGGATCAGGGATTCTGGCCCGATGGAATCTATACCCCTCCTACCCCTGAGGCAATGATCTATGATCTCAGGATGACAAAGAAGATGGGATTTAATATGCTGCGCAAACATGTAAAAGTGGAGAACAGAATCTTCTATTACTGGTGCGACAAACTGGGTTTACTTGTATGGCAGGACATGCCAAGTGGTGATAAATACATAAGCGGTGACATGCCTGATATAGACAAATCAAAAGAATCAGCCGGTCAGTTTGAACTTGAACTTAAAAGGATGATTGAAACAAAATATAATCATCCATCCATTATAATGTGGGTTGCTTTTAATGAAGGATGGGGACAGTTTGAAACAGGAAGGATCACAGATCTTATAAAGAATTACGACCCCACCAGGCTGGTAAACAGCGCATCGGGATGGACTGACAGAGGTACAGGTGATGTAAATGATATTCACCATTATCCCGATCCTGCTTGTCCTCCGGCAGAGGAAAACAGGGCTATTGTGCTTGGGGAATTCGGAGGACTGGGTTTGCCTTTGCAGGGACATACATGGGAACAGAAAAACTGGGGCTACAGGACCATGCAGGATACCCTCGAACTTCTGTCAAAATATGAATTATATCTCGACCAGGTTTACAGGTTTGTAAAGAACAACGGACTCAGTGCCAGTATCTATACCCAGACCACAGATGTAGAAACCGAGACAAACGGACTGATGACTTACGACAGGATGATAAATAAAATGGGAGAAGAAAATGTACACAGGGCCAATATGGATATGGTCCCTCCCTCACTGGCTACTGAAGACACATTATTTGCCGAGACATACACTCTTGAACTATCAAATTTCAAGCCTGGCGGCAAGATATATTTCACAACTGATGGCACTGAGCCTGATGAAAATTCCGGCCTCTACACAGAACCTGTCGTTCTTGACAAAACAACAACGGTGAAGGCATTCACCAAATGGGATGACGGGCAAAGCAGAATTAAAACTTATATCATTGAAAAGATGCGGAAAGCCGATAATGATTGATTTAAGACAGCCTGCTCTTAAAAGGAAGAAAGGTCATAAAATCAGCATGATGCACGATATAGGCCTCTGTGGTCCTTTTCACCAGGTCACCCTCGTGAGCATGAACTGCTATGATATGACATACTTCAGGAGGCACCCCGCATTCTTCTGCAAGTGAGACACCTGAAAATGGGTGCCTCAAATACCGGCCATATTTACCCTGTATAGCTTGACTATTCTCATCCAGCTCATATTCAAGCAGTTTCCCTACATCGGCAAGTATGGCACCGGCAATGAGCACATCCATATTAACCGGCAGATTATTTCCGAAAAACTCATTCATCTTTTCACCGCTGGCTTTGGCAACATGAACAACACATCGTTTATGTTCCATGAAACTAACTTTCATGTCAGGTCCACAGAGAAGAGTAAAAGGTATCTTATCAAGATCGTCAGCTGTGAGAACACTCCTTTCCAGGGCCAGTTCCCAGGTTTGTGCGGTCTTTTCGCGGAGGGACAAATCATTTATCCACTCCAGTTCAGGCCATAATTTCAGAACTTGACTATTCATATAAGAGTTTTTAATTTTTATAAGCGGGCTATTATGGCATCTGTCATCTGAATCGTAGAAGCAGCCCCGTTATCCAGTACCTCCGGCCTGCCATGCATTTTCATCATATCATAGGTCCTTACAGTTCCATCCTCTATCACATCAGATACAGCCTTTCGTATACGTGATGATATATCTTTCCTGTTAATATAATCGAGCATCATACAGGCTGATTCTATCATTGCCACGGGATTTACAATAGAGACGTCATAATCTGCATATTTCGGTGCCGAGCCGTGAGTAGGTTCGAAAACCGCTATTCCGTCTGAAGAAAACTGAGCACTGCAGGCAAATCCCAGTCCTCCAATAAGCCCTGCAAAAGCATCGGAGACTATATCACCGAACATATTGCCTGCTACAATCACCGAATAGTCCTCAGGATTCTTTGTAAGCCACATCATCTGTGCATCAATGTTTGTATTCATCAGCTTTATCTCAGGATAAGACTGCTTTTGTATTTCCCTGGCAAGTTTCCACATCAGCCCGGAGGTTTCCCTTATTACATTTGGTTTTTCACATACAGTTACTGATTTATATCCATATTCCCTCGCATGTTCAAAAGCAGCAATGAGTATCCTCATTGTGGCTTGCCTTGTAAATATCCTTGTTGATATTGACAGTTCTTCAACCGGCACTTTTCCAAAATTCTTAAGGAATTTTGGATGGCTCCTGAAGGCTTCATATACCTTTGCCGGGGGATTGGTCCACTCCACACCTGAATAAAGTCCTTCCGTATTTTGTCTGAAAATAACCACATCAACCATTGGTTCTTCAAAGGTATTTCCTTTTCCTCTTCTGACAAAATTCAAAGGATTTCCTCTATATGATTTGCAAGGCCTTACACATATATCGAGGTTAAAATGCTGTCTGAGACCTACTATCGGACTTGAATAGTTATAACCTTTATCCTGAAGTTCCGGAGACAACTCAGCTCGCGCCTCTTCATTTGGTTTAGAAGTTATGGCTCCGAAAAGGGCTATTTTATGTTTAGCAATAAGATCAATGGTACGTTGAGGAAGCGGATTACCTTCCCTGCACCAGAAGTCCCAGCCTATGTCTCCATGAACATATTCAGCTTCAAAACCGGCTGCATTAAGTACCCTCAGAGCCTCGTTTAATACAACTTGCCCTATCCCGTCACCCGGTAATGTTACGATAACAGGTTTTGCCATAATAAATTTCTTTTTGTTTTATTGAATGATCCTTTATGTAAAAATAATTATTTTGAAATTAACGAAACATGACGTTATTCATGATGCAATAAGTTGTTAAGGTGAAAAAAATCACTAATTTTGCAGCCAGTTAGGGATTATTTAGCAAGGTATGAGTGTTTTAAGCGATTTGCATCCGGCGCCAGTCTGGATCTATTTTGAGGAGATATGTAAAATTCCGCGACTTTCTAAAAGTGAGGAAAAAATCAGGAAATTTCTGATTGAATTTGCAAGGAAGAATAAGCTTGAATCAAAAGAAGATGAAGTTGGTAATATTTTAATTTCAAGACCTGCTTCACCTGGTATGGAAACCAGGAAAACAATAGTTCTCCAGAGCCATATGGACATGGTGGGTGAGAAAAACTCCGATCACCCTCACAACTGGGAAAGTGATCCAATAGTTCCTGTTATAAAAGAGGGTTGGGTAACTGCCAGTGGAACTACCCTTGGAGCTGATGATGGAATTGGTATAGCAGCCCAGATGGCTGTTCTTACCGACAACAACCTTAAAGCAGGCAGGATAGAATGCCTGTTTACCGTCGATGAGGAAACAGGTATGACCGGAGCCATAAACTTAGAAAAAGATTTCTTCACGGGAAAAATTCTTTTAAATCTCGACTCCGAAGATGAAGGGATCCTGTTTATTGGTTGCGCAGGGGGCCTCGATACTGTAGGAGTAATGGAATATAAACCTCAAGAGGTTCCCTCTGATTCATGTGCTCTTGAAATAGCCCTGACAGGACTTCATGGAGGGCATTCGGGAGATGAGATACATAAAGGTTATGGAAATTCTGTAAAAATAATGAACCGCATCATCCGTACTCTTTCAGAGAAGTACAATGTTGCGCTTGCCAACCTCGATGGTGGGAATCTGCGTAATGCAATTCCAAGAGAATCTTTTGCAACTGTTTTGGTTCCGGAAAAACACAGGGAAAATGTGATACAGTTTATCAGCGATTTTCTTCCTTCTTTGAAAAATGAATTCGGCTCCCTTGAAAAAGAGATAAACCTTACTGTAAAAGACGCCGAAACTTGTGCTTTTGTGATTGATTCAGAGTCACAAAAGAAATTGATTGACCTTCTCGAGTGCTGCCCCCACGGGGTTCTTGCCTGGTCGAAAGATATGGAAGATCTTGTTGAAACATCCACAAACCTGGCTTCAGCTAAATTCACCGACAACAATACAATAACTGTGGTGACAACACAAAGAAGTTCCGTTGAATCTGCCAGGAATGAGGCTGGAGCGAAAGTAGCTTCATGCATGCAGATTGCCGGAGCCTCCATAACTCATTCCGACGGATACCCCGGGTGGAAACCTGATCTTAATTCAGAGATTCTTAACATCACACGCAAATCGTACAATAAACTATTTGGTAATAATCCTCAGGTAAGAGCAATACATGCAGGACTGGAGTGTGGGCTGATTTATGAAAAGATAAAAGGGATAGACATGATTTCATTCGGTCCTACCATTAAAGGTGCTCATACACCTGAAGAGATGATTGAAATAAAGACAGCTAAAATGTTCTGGGACCTTCTTATCGAAGTAATTATCAATATACCTGAGGAATAAGGAACTCTTCTGAAGAAATACAGTCTTAATATCAAAGCAGTAATACAAAAACAGGTTTTCCTTTATAAGGAATGTTTATATATCAGTTAAGTATTTTTTATCCTGATGTCTTATTCGTATTCCTCAAATTCTTCTTTTCCGGCTCCACATACAGGACATATATAATCATCAGGAAGATCAGCAAAATCAATACCTGGATCTATACCGCTTTCAGGATCACCCTGGTCCGGATCATATAAAAAACCACAAACTATACATTTGTATATCTTCATAATTGTAAAAAGGTTATTTTAATTTTCTGATTACATCAATAACAGTTCCATCCACCCACTTAACAGCAGCAACAATATCATCTGTAAATTCAGGCTTCGAAGGTTTTCCGCATATCCTTTCTGCTTCATCCTTTAATTCTTCGATTGTTTTTACCGGCAGTCCTGTCCCCTTTACCTTTTCAAGCAGGTCCTGCCTTAGTGGATTGACAGCTATACCCCGTTCAGTTATTATAACATCAATTAGTTCACCCGGACCGCATAAGGTTGTTACCTTGTCAACAATTACCGGTATGCGATCACGGAATAATGGAATGGGCAGTATTACGTTACGTGCATGAAGACAGTTCTGCCAACCTCCTATCCCATGAAGAAGATAAC
>JBJKPQ010000159.1:0-31084 GCA_046706305.1 Bacteroidales bacterium | reverse complement strand
ATGTTATCCTGCCGGAAAAATGTCCACTGCCCCTCATATCTGCATAACCGGAATATTTAATACCCGAGACAAAATCTGCATGACCCGGCCGTGGTACACTTTTAAAATCATCATAATCGGATGAAATTTTATCACTGTTACGGGTAATAATTGTTATCGGAGCTCCTGTCGTTCTTCCATTGTGTATGCCACTTAATATTTCAGGCAGGTCCGGTTCTCTTCGTTTCGTTGTACCAATACTGCCACTCTGCCTGCGCCTCAGGTCCGGAAGAAAATCTTCAGGTCTTATACCAATACCAGGAGGACAGCCATCAACAGCCACACCTATTGCCGGTCCGTGTGATTCACCAAATAATGAAACCCTGAAAATAACACCGAATGTATTCATAACATATTTTATTTTTTCTGTTCCTGATAAAAACTGACCAGTTCACTGACCGGCACCTTCTCAACAAAAGCCTTACCTATTCCTTTAGAGAAAACAAAATTCATTTCTTTTCCGGCTTTTTTCTTATCCTGCAATACCAGGTGTTCTATAGTGCCGGCGTCTATAATATAGCTTTTTAAAAGACCAAACATCTCCAACACACCTGTTATCCTCTCATTTTCAGACTTATCCATATATCCTCTTTTAAGAGAAAACAATGAAGCAAGCTCCATCCCAGAAGCTACTGCGTAGCCATGTCGGAATGATGTCTGCATTTCTATTGCATGCCCGAAAGTATGTCCGAAGTTAAGTATCCTGCGCAACCCTGTTTCCTTTTCATCTTCCTTTACTACGGAAGCCTTGAATTTTACGGACCGGGTCACAAGATCTGTCAGCAGATCAATATCCCTTTTTATAATGAGATCGTAAGATGACTCGATAATCTCGAACAATTCCCTGTCGCCTATTATTGCAGTCTTTATCAGCTCTGCAAGACCGGAAAGATATTCTTCTTCCGGCAGTGTTTTAAGCATATCCTGGTCACAAATCACAAACTCCGGCTGTCTGATTGTTCCCAGTATGTTTTTTGTTCCACCCAGGTCAACTCCGTTCTTACCACCTGTACTGGCATCCACCTGGGAAAGAAGGCTTGTGGATACATAACCGCACCTTATGCCTCTCATATATACTGAAGCCAGAAAACCTGCAATATCGCAAACCACACCACCGCCTACGGCAAGCACGAAACCCGAACGGTCAATCCCCATATCAAGCATCTCTACTGCAAGCTTTTCAATAACTGCCAAACATTTGCTGTTTTCGCCGGGTTTAATCTGCAGCACGGGAAGATCAGGAAAAAACATGCCGTAATGCTTTTTTATATTCTCATCTGTTATGAGAACAACATTGCTGTCCGGTATCATTCCTTTAAATGATCTCCAGTGAACACCTGTAAGAATCTCCGACCTGCTGCCAGGTATACTGATGACTATCTTTTCCAAAGCATTAAAATATTGATCGATAAAGGTAAAAAATCTATCACAAATCCTTCGTGGAAAAAGATTAAAAAGAGCTCATTTTTCACTCAGTTCAAGCCACCTCATCTCTTTTTCATCAAGCATTTCCGTAATCTCGCCATGTCTTACCGATTTTTTATATAATGTATCGCTATCAAGGCTTCCGATGCTCATCTCCTCTTCTATTTTCAATTTTTCTTCCTCAAGTTCCGCAATCTCTCCGGTTAGTTTTTCAAGCTCCTTTTTTTCATTGAATGTCAACCCATGTTTCTTTTCTTTTGCAGGGCTTAATACGGGTTTGGAAGGTGTTGCAGGTTTGGATAACCTGGCCTCTTCCTCCTCCTGCTCCTGCTTCTCTCTTAAACGCGTGTAGTTTCCCGGAAAATCCTTTATGATGCCATCCCCTTTATATTCAAATATGTGATCCACAACCTTGTCCATAAAATACCTGTCGTGTGATACCACGAGAACACACCCCCGGAAATCGGCAAGGTATTCTTCCAGAACATTAAGAGTAAGGATATCAAGGTCATTAGTGGGTTCGTCCAGAATCAGGAAATTCGGGTTTGTCATCAGAACAGTAAGAAGGTATAGTCTCCGCTTTTCACCTCCCGACAGCTTTCTTATAAATGTATACTGCCTGTCAGGCGGGAAAAGGAAATAATTCATAAACTGAGACACGGACATCACGCTGCCATCGCTCAGGGTAACACTTTCAGCTATCTTTTTTACCGCATCAATCACAGTCATATCATCGTCGAAACTGATACCCTCCTGCCTGTAATAACCAAAAACAACTGTTTCTCCTGTTTTCACTTCACCTTTATCAGGCAGAACCAATCCTGTAATTATATTCAGAAGAGTTGATTTACCTGTGCCATTTCTGCCAACAAGACCTGCTTTCTCATATCTGCTGAATATATGAGTGAAGTCTTTTATCACGGTTTTATCGCCCCATGATTTACTTATATCCTTTATTTCAAGGATCTTTTTCCCCATTCTCGAAACACTCACATTGATATTTATTCCCTTTTCACCCTGTTTATATGTTGCCTTATCCTGCAGGTCAAAAAACGCATCTATCCTTGATTTTGATTTGTGCCTCCTTGCTTTAGGCATTCGTCTCATCCAGTCAAGTTCAGTTCTGAGCAGGTTTCTTGCCTTATCTGTACTAACTTTGTCTGAATTTTCTCTTTCCTGTTTCTTTTCAAGGTAGTATTCATAATTTCCTTCATACCTGAACAACTCACCATCAGACAACTCCAGGATGACATTGCAGACCCTGTCGAGGAAATACCTGTCATGCGTCACCATAAGCAAGGTTTTATTCGACCTGATCAGGAAATCCTCCAGCCATTCAATCATATCAAGGTCGAGGTGGTTGGTCGGTTCATCCATAATAAGCAAATCAGAATCCTCGACAAGTACCTTTGCCAGAGCGAGTCGCTTTTTCTGTCCACCCGAAAGCGTTCCTGTTAAAGCATTAAGATCAAATAACTTAAGCTTAAAAAGGACCTGCTTAACCGCCACATCGTAATCCCATGCCTTCTTATCATCCATCAGCTGTATAAGGTCGGGCAGTTTATCATTTTCACCCGACATAAGACATTCTTCATATTGCCGTATCACGTTAACCAACTCGCTGTCAGTATTAAATAGCTCATCAATAACCCTGTTTTTTTCATTCAGCACGGGCGATTGCCGCAGATAGGAGATTCTCAGGTCACGCTTTATACTTAATGAACCCTCATCGGGACTGTCAATTCCGGAAAGTATATCCAGAAGAGAAGATTTGCCTGCCCCGTTTACCGCAACAAGAGCAACCTTATCGTCTTTATTTATATTAAGGCTTATATTTTCAAAGAGTATCCTGTCGCCTATACGGCGTGATACATTTTCTGTCTGCAGGTAACTTATCATAAACATTCAATTCTGCGCAAAGATAAAAAGTGTTACCTTAACTGCATTAATAATATTTTGCTTAGTGATGAACCTGAATGAAAGATACAGGATAACTATTGAGTATTTCATGGAAAAATACCCGTCTGCTGATACCGAACTAAACTACAGGGATCCATTCAGTCTGATAGTAGCAGTAATCTTATCGGCCCAGTGTACCGATAAGCGCGTCAACATGATCACACCGGCATTACTAGACAGATATCCCAGTGCAGCCTCGATGGCAAAAGCAACACCGGAAGATATTTTTGAATTCATAAAATCATGTTCCTATCCAAATAGTAAAGCAAAGCATCTTGCGGGAATGGCAAGAATGCTTGTCAGTGAATTTGATGGTATAGTACCCGACAATACTGAAAAGCTGCAGCTGTTGCCGGGTGTTGGAAGAAAGACTGCCAATGTAATTGCGTCGGTTGTATACAACAAACCTGTTCTAGCAGTAGACACTCATGTCTTCAGGGTCTCTCAGAGAATCGGACTGGCAAGAAACGCAAAATCACCAAGAAATGTTGAAGATCAGCTTTCAAAACATATTCCTCCGGAACTTGTTCCTAGGGCACATCACTGGCTTATATTACATGGCAGATATATTTGCAGGGCAAGAAATCCTCTGTGCAGTGAATGCGGTCTTACCAACCTGTGCCTGTACTATAAAAGTAAAGCAAAACAGTGAGCTTAAATGATTTTATACTTACTACTATTTCACTTAATTCATTAATTGCTATTTTTAAAGGATTTTTTTAAGGGGAATTGATGGACTATAAGGAAAGATACAACGAATTGCTGGAATCCAACAGAAAGCTGAGGGAGGAAATTGAATCATTACACAGCAGGCTGCAGAGTCGCGGCGGCGAAAAAAGCGATATGATATTCAAAGTATTTCATTCTGCCTCGCACCTTATGGCAATAAGCAGACTATCTACAGGCGAGTTTGTTGACATCAATGAATCTTTTATCAAAAACCTTGGCTATTCAAGAGATGAAGTTATAGGTAAAACACCTGACAGGCTCAGAATCTTTCCCGACATAAGCGACAGCGACAAGTACATGAAGATTATTCCGGGACTGAAGAAAATCAAGGATTATCCTGTTATATTGAAGAAGAAAAACGGAGATCAGGCATCCTTCCTTTTCTCAGCTGAGATCATCTCCATGGAGGGCGACTTCTTTCTCCTGAGTATCTTCATAGAAAGTGACAGCTCCAATAAGAGAAAAATAAAAGCAGGCCAGCGAGCTATTCTTGATGAAATATTCGAAACAGTAAGCAGTTACCTTGCTCTTTTCAGTCCTGAGGGAAACAACAGGTTTATTATACTCGACTTTAATATCAAGGCTGAACTTACCGAACTGGTCAGACGCGACGAAGTCATCGGAAAGTTTGTGGATGACACACCCCTTATAAAAAAAGCCAAACTGCTGGAACTCCTTCACCATATCAATATTACAGGCGATGCTCACAAGCTGGCTGCCTCTGTTGCAGGTGACGATTCTTTGGGGTATTATATGGGCTTCCCTCTTTCATCGGGCGATATAGTAATAACCTGGGAGCCGGGAAGCATCCAGAAGGCAATGGATGATATAAGCAGGCAAAATGCACTTTTCAGGAAATTCTCCGAGATGCTTCCTGAAATGGTATATGAAGTTGATATAAAAGGGAATATTGTATTTGCCAACAGGTTTGGACTTGAATTCTTCGGCTATTCCAAAAAGGACCTGGAGAATAATATGCACATCTCCATGCTTTTCCCCGATACTTATCCCCAGATGATTGAAAACATGAAAGCTCTTAAAACATCTGAGGACATATCAAGCAATGAATATATAGCACGAAAAAAAGACGGTAGTACTGTTTCAATTGTAACACATACATTTGCAACATTTGTAAATAACGAAATCGTTGCCTACAGGGGAGTAGTGTCGGACATCAGTAAACACAAGGATTATGAAAACCAGATAAACAGGGAGAAAGCCTTCCTTGAACACCTTTATAATTCCACTCCTACTGCAATAGCAATCACAAGTTCATCGGGAATTATATCAATGGTAAACAGGGAATTTACCAACCTGTTCGGTTTTACTTCCGATGAGGCTATTAATAAGAATATAAATGACATTGTAGTTCCTGAAGAGCTTAAGGAAGAAGCTTCACAAATAGATAAACTTGCATCCAAAAACAAAAGGGAGGTACGGCAAACTGTCAGAATAAACAAGCAGGGAAAAAGAATAAACGTATCGCTCATAGCAACAACTATTGTTATTAATAACGAGATAGTTGCCAACCTGGGTATTTATCGTGACATAACTGCGGAAAAGAAAAACCAGATACTGCAGGAGGTACTGTATAATATCTCATCGGCTGCACTTAAACAATATAATATTAAAGAGATATATCCCATCATTCTCCATGAATTAAATAAGATTTGGGATACAAATAACTTCTTCATAGCACTTTATGATCAGGCATCAGAAACTCTTTCGTTGCCATTTTTTGCCGACGAGAAAGACAACTTTTATGAGATACCCATCAAAAAAACTATTACAGGCTGGGTAATTAAAAATAATAAATCAGTCCTTCTAAAATCAAAAGATCTAAAGGTGCTGGATGAATCGGGCGACATTGAACTTATTGGTACCCCCTGTAAGGTTTGGATGGGCGTTCCCCTCAGGGTGGAAGGTGATACAATAGGTGTTATGTGTCTGCAGGATTATAATGATGAGAACAAATTCTCTCCAGAAGACCTTCATGTACTCGATTTTATTGCCAACCAGATCGCTGTTGCTCTCCAAAGAAGGATGATGCTTGATAACCTTATACTTGCAAGGCAGAAAGCTGAAGAAGCGGCCCAGTCTAAACAGTTGTTCATGTCAACTATGAGCCATGAGATAAGGACTCCGTTGAATGAGGTCATCGGAATCACCAACCTCCTGCTTCAGGGTAATCCCAGGGAAGACCAGATGGATTTTATCAGGACGCTTAAGTTCTCCGGTAATCATCTTCTTACCCTGGTTAATGACATACTCGATTACAACAAAATGGAGTCTGGCAAGATAGTATTCGAAGAGGTACGTTTTAAACTAGGAGACTTCCTGGACGAGATAATGAGATCATATTCTTTCCGCTCAAGAGCCAAAGAACTGGATTTTGCCATCAGAAAAGCCGGAAACCTGCCTGAAGAGGTAATAGGCGATCCCATCAGGCTTAACCAGATCCTTTCAAACCTTCTTTCAAATGCTTTGAAATTTACCGACAAGGGAAGTATCACTGTAAATATCAAGGAGCTCGAGAGGTCGGGCAATAATTCAAAAATGGAATTTGCCGTGACTGACACCGGTATAGGGATATCGCATGACAAGCATTCCATTATATTTGAAAGTTTCACTCAGGCATCATCAGATACTACCAGACATTATGGTGGTACCGGGCTGGGCCTCGCAATCTGCAAGAAACTGGTTGAATTACAGGGAGGTACCATAACCCTGGAGAGTGAACCCGGAAAAGGATCCACTTTTACCTTTGTACTGTCTTTTGGAGTGCCCGAAAAAACCAAGGAAAAAATACAGGCTGAATATCCTGAATCGTTCAGCGGGCTGGAAGGTAAAAAGATACTTGTTGCTGAGGATAATAAGATTAATTTCTTTGTGGCCAACAAATTTCTGACCGGCTGGGGTATTAAGGTAACTCACGCTGAAAACGGTCATCTTGCACTTGAAGCTCTTAAAAAGGAAGACTTCGATCTTGTGCTAATGGACCTGCATATGCCCGTTCTCGATGGTATTGAAGCGACAAGGATAATACGAAATTCAGACGACGAGAAACTCAGGAACATACCTATTGTTGCTCTTACGGCAGCCATCATGTCAGAGAGCCACGATAAAATAGATGATCTCTACATTAATGATTATGTGCTTAAACCGTTTAAGCCACAGGACCTCTTCGAAAGAATCATGAAACATATAAGGTAGGTGTCAGGTATCAGGTATCAGGTATCAGGTATCAGGTATAGGTCTATAGCCAAACACCTGACACCTGACACCCGACACCTATTATTTATTTTATACAATTCCTGCTTATATAATCCGTAGCCCTCTTATTGCCAAGTCTGAAGGCAATACGAAAATCGTGACACGCATCTCCGGTCTTTCCTTCATTAAGCAGGGATATTCCTTTATTTAGCCAGGCATCGGGATTACCCGGATCAAGATCGAGTGACATGCTGTAATCATCAGCGGCCCATTTCCACGATCGTGACAAAAAATAGGAGTCGGCACGATCCACATAGCACTCAGGGTCGCCTGGATGAAGTTTGATATTAGTTGAAAAATATTCAAGGGCCCTGAGGTTATCACCCGACTTAACCTCTTCTTTCCCGGCCATTCTTAAAGCTTCCTTATTATCAGGATAGTAACCCAGGTATCTCTTTATATCGGCAAGAGCCCTGGTGCTTTCGCCTGTCTTTGAATAACACTCTGCGCGTTTCAGATATAATCCTGCATCTGCCACTCCTGAATCTAAAAGCCTTGTATAGGTATCGGAGGCTCCGGCAGCGTTTGACGAGAGAAACTGTGCCCGGGCAAGCAGTCGCATATAAGATTGATTTACGGAATCACTGCCGGTAATTCCCGATAAAATAGTAACAGCTTCCCTGTATTTACCATCAGAAACAAACACAAGTGCTTCAGCATACAAGGTCTCATTATTATCCGGATAACTTGCCTTTAATTCGGCCAAAAGCTGCTCAGATTCCTTGTTTTTGCCTGTTTGTGTATAGTATTCAATCTGTGAGAGATCCTTTTCAACTTTACTATACCAGTTCTTTTTCCAGAATTGTCTCCATTCGGGACTATTTTCGATGGCATTGAATGCCGGGTCAAGCATTATCTCCTTTTCTGTTTTCTTGTATAAGGATTTCATACTCAGGGCAAGGTGATATGTTGAAGTGGCAGCATCACCTTTTAGGGCATATATTCTTGCTAATCCATATTCTCCGCATCCGGCAGATAACTTTTCAGCCGCATTGTAATCGCTTATTGCAGAAGAATAGTCTCCTTTAAGAATGGATGCCTCCGCTCTTTCAACATATAACCTGCTGTCGCTGGTCACAGCCAGCGAGCGGTTGAGTGAAGAAATCGCAGCATCCGGATTACCCGATTCAATATCGGCTCGTGCCTTTAGCAGATTATCCAACACCTGTTGACCTGAACTGCTTACAGAAACAAAAAGGACTAAAAATAAAAGGGTAATATTTCTCATGTGCCAATTTTTTGGTTTTGATGGTTTCACTTAACCAAAAGTTTCTTTCCCTGCTATGTACAGATTTAAAATAAAATTTCCTGACCGCATATCTTACAGGTCATTTTGTAACTTCTTTCCTTACCTTGGCTCCTTCCTCCGTAATAACATGTACAAAGCCCGATAAATGGAATGTTTCAATTCCCGACACCCTCCTCTCGTATACATCACACTGGTAGAAATAGACTCCGGGAGATACAATTTTCCCTTTGTATGTACCATCCCAGTTTATCCTTGGATCATCGGTACTGAACAGTAGCATACCATTCCGGTTAAAAAGCTTAAAATCAATTCTCTCAACTAGTCCAGATGCCTTGGCGACAAGCCTGTCGTTAATATCATCACCGTTTGGTGTAAATACATTCGGGATTTCATAAAAATTACAGGAATCGATACATACCATCATCGATTTTTCACTTTCATTACCGACTGAGTCGTACGCTGATACCGCATAGCATCCGGAAACAATATCACCCGGATAATGCCTGTAGGAAAAGATATTCCTGTCTGCAATATCAGTTAACAGCGTAAGATTTTCATCGGTGGTCATCTTGGAATAGATTCTATATCCTGCTACATCCTGCAGGCACTGAGGATCCGAGAAGGTCCATCTGACAGTATTATAGAGGCTGTCACACTGGCTTGTTACACTCACTTCCGGCACACAGGGGGGCTCATTATCAACAGGTGTTACACATGCATATTGCGAAAGGTTAATCAGACCTTTTGGCATGTCGGCGGCCTGGTAACCACCTGTGGACCGAACATAATAGCAATATTGCTTCCCGTTAACAAGACCGTAATCGATATAATTTAACTGGTTCGTTGAGCCTACAGAATCATACTCCATTGTAGTCTCATTTAACCTGAAGAAATCATATTGAGTATTTATCCACGGAACATTTCTGCTAATCTGGAATCGTGCTTTTCTGTCACCCGGGCTGATATTAATGAAAACAGAAGAAGCATACCCAGGTGACCCTATAAGGAACCTGTTACCGGATGCATTATTCCAAAGCTCAATCTTATATATATAACCTCTTGACCGAGTGTCGAGCAGAGTATCAACCAATGTAGTATCGTTAAGGTCAGAGGTCTCAATCGTTTTTATCTGTGAATAATTCGTACCACCGGTACCGTCAGCTCTGGAAATTATATACTGGTAAGGACCGGTAGCTGGAATAGTATCAAGCTTATCCGGTTTTTTCCAGGCAACAAATACAGATCCGTTAACAGGATCAGTGTTTCGAATACTAACATTGGTTATCACAGGCACTCCCGACACAAGGGTGGATGTAATCTCATTAGACGATTTACTCTCAGTACCATTAGGGAAAACAGCAACGATCCTGTAGGTATATTCAGTACCAAACTGAAGGCCCTGCCCGTTATCATTGTCAATAAAAGATACAGTACCACTCCCATCGGCATATCCCACCTTTTCGAACCCTGTTCCCGAAGGAATTCCGGCTGTACAGGAGTCGGGATTAAATGTGGAAGCTCCCTCCCGCCTGTATATATTAAACCCTGAAATTGCAGAGCTGCCATAATCAGACCAGGTAAGTTTTATGAAATTACCAGCCGGCACTGCATTGATCAGATTGGGAGCCGGGCCAAGAACTTTGATGTTTATATTATCAATATCAGACAGTCGAACATCGGAATTGGAATCATCTGATTTAAAAATAACATTATATGGTTGCTTTCTTACTGCCTCATAGCACGGGACCCATCGAAATCGCGATGAAGCATACCCCTGCACCGAATCAACCTTTGTAAATTCAGCCGGGCATGAAGGGATTGTAAAAATGCCGGATGTTGCTTTTAGTGTCAGGTAATCATTATTTTCATCAGTAGCAGTAAAAAGGAAATCAACTGTATCTCCTGCTTCTATGCAGTAATCCCTTAAAGGGCCGTTAACGGGGGGTTTGTTATCAGTGTTGTAAACCTCTATCTGCATATCACGTCTTACTACACTTATTTTCTTACCGTTCCTCCACTCCTGTATTTCCATTGCCACATTGAATTTCCCGGTATCGGCCGGTGTATCCCATATAAGGTCACCGCTGATCGAATCCACTCTTAATGAATGTGTTGCAGGTGGATAAGTGTATCCTTCGATAAGCTTTGCATCTTCTCTTGTACATTCAGTGAGCTTATATGAAAGACTGTCGCCGTCAGGGTCAAAAGCCGCTGGATTATGAATAAAAAGATAATGATATGCAGCCTTGTCGTATGGCGGATTAAGTAAAACAGGCGTGCTGTTATGACCAATGGCGGGGTTGACAATCAGAGTAGTGGAAATTGAAAAAACAACATTCACGGAGTTGGGGATATTTTTAACCCCGGCATTCCTGTTAGGGTCCTGTACTACAATTTTGTAGACACCGGGCCCGGGATAGGTATGTACAATTTTGTAAATATTCCGCCTGTAGTAATTTGGCAGAGTAAGCATGCTTATTCTGGGTGCAATGGATGTGGTGTTATCGCCCCAGTCAACAGGTAAGGTAGGCCTGTCGGCAAAACTGAGTGTATAAGTAAATGTTGTGATTGTAATTTCGTAAGTCAGGTCCGACAACTGTACATAAGTTATCTCCCCGGCCCTGTTATGCGTTGCATCGGCGTCAGTAAAAATAAATAAAAACAACACCGGCAGAAAAACCCATTTTATCAAATTCTTTTTCACGACTCAGGTTATTAAATTTATGCCTGCCCTGCAATATAATAAACATATTTTTGTATTCCTGCCAATAACATATTCCGATCGATGAGATACAGGCTGCTGGTATTTGTAATAACAGGAATTTCAGTATAATATTTCAGTATCAGTCTAAATTTTAATTATCAAATATCAGACCGTTATAGTTTTAATCACCCGAACCAGCCCTGTCTTTCAGGTATCTGACGGTTCCGACTTCAATAAATGAGAATCCGGAGCCTCCGCTGAAGTTACCGGCCAGAACTACTATAAGGTCATCATTGCTCATTTTATGTGTATTTACAAGGTTATCAAGAGCAATATGAATAAACTCATCAACCGTATTCCGTCTTTCCTGGAGACTTGCATAAACACCGTATGAAAGAGCCATTTCCCTCATTGTCCGCTCGGAATAGCATTGAGCCATTATAAGATTAATACCCCTGTAAGAAGCCATATCCCTGATTGTCCTCCCATGAGTTGTATCTGCTACTATACCACTGGCACTCAACCTGAAAGCTGTTTTAACCGCCACTTTAGCAAGATATGCTGAAATCTCCCCGGTTGCATTCATAAAAGGTATATCAAGAAATTTTTCCTTATTCTTTTCCACTTCCAGAGCTACCTTGGTCATGGTTTTGACCGATTCCACCGGATATCTGCCACTGGCAGTCTCCCCGCTTAACATTATGGCATCAGTAGTTGAATAAATGGCACTTGCAATATCACTTACCTCGGCCCGGGTGGGACGCGGATTGGTGATCATGGAATGCAGCATCTGGGTAGCCACAATAACAGGCTTTCTGCTGATAATACATTTGTTGATTATCATCCTTTGTATACCCGGGATCTTCTCATAAGGTATTTCGATGGCCAGGTCACCCCGGGCTACCATTATTCCGTAAGCCACATCAAGAATATCATCGAGGTTTTCAAGTCCTTCATGATTCTCTATTTTGGCTATTATTTTAATCTCGCTGCCATATTCCCTCAGGCAAGACTGGACATCAAGAATATCTTCCTTTGACCGGACAAAAGAGTGAGCAATAAAATCAACATCATTTTCTGCAGCCATCTTAAGAAATTCACGGTCTTTCTCTGTAAGAGAAGGTAATGCTATTTTAACACCCGGAATGTTTACACTCTTCCTTGATCCGAGAACACCATCATTTTCAATGCTGCACTCAAGGGAACTGCCCTGTTTCCGGAGAACCCTGAACTCCAGTTCCCCGTCATCAATCAGTATCTTTGAATCTATGGGCACATCGGAAGAAAATGTCTCATGACTAACGCAGATTTCCTTATCGGTGGTCTTCTTCCATGGGTTTCCGGAAATTTTTATTGTTTTTCCCTGCCTGAGTGTAATGAAATTATCGCACACCGTAGTGCGTATTTCAGGTCCTTTTGTATCGACGAGGATAGCTATTTTATCTGATACCTTCCTTGTATTACGCATTATCCTTAAAGCCGCCT
Organism: Bacteroidales bacterium; assembly: GCA_046706305.1. Taxonomy (GTDB): domain Bacteria; phylum Bacteroidota; class Bacteroidia; order Bacteroidales; family VadinHA17; genus LD21. The sequence goes on along the minus strand of JBJKPQ010000159.1, from coordinate 18,221 downwards.
CAACGGTCAGATGGGCAGAGTTTATACGTATAACATTCATGCCGGCTTCATACAGATCCCTGATAAAATCACTCTCACAGTTTTTATCTGAGATTGTAGCTACTATCTTGGTCCTTTTCCTTTCCATATCAAATCCTGCCAGAATTCTTCATTTCTATAAAAGCTTCTGCAGCCAGCCTGTAACTGTCGAGTCCGAATCCTGCAATGCTACCTGCACAGGCCGGACCTATCATACTTACATGCCTGAACTCCTCGCGTGCTGCTGTATTGGTTATATGCACTTCTATAACAGGTGATTTAACTGCAGCTATTGCGTCAGCAATTGCAACAGAAGTATGAGTATACCCACCGGCATTAAGTATTATACCATCAGCAATAAAGCCATGCTCATGTATTATATTTATTATCTCACCTTCAATATTCGATTGGAAATAATGAAAAATGATATGCGGAAAGCGCTCGCGGATTGATTTAAGGTAGTCATCAAAAGTAGATGTCCCGTACTTTTCCGGTTCCCTTGTACCGAGAAGGTTTAGGTTAGGCCCGTTAATTATTACAATTTTCATCAGAAAATCAGGTTGTTATAAAAATGTTTCTGTAAATAATATCTCGATTTATGTAAGGGTAAAAATAGATAAAAAATGTTTACTTCTGCCAACTAACTGTTACACTATGATTTTTAATTGCCAGCATACTTTAAGGTTACAGAATAATTATTACCATTTCATCAGGAAGTTACTCCTATTTAATTACTTTACAAAAATGAGTACCTTTCTGCCCTGGAATAATTACAATCTCCCGAATGAGTCTTAACTGGAAACAGGCATATAAAGATTTTGAGACCTATCTGAAGCTGGAGAAATCGCTTTCTGCAAACAGCATAGAAGCTTATCTTACTGATGCCGGCAAGCTTGAAGCATATTTCATTGCAGAAGGAATTGAGAAATTTCCTGCAGAGGTTACCTATCACGACCTGAGTGATTTTCTGGTATGGTATGCTAATAACAACAGCAATACAAGAACACAGTCGAGGGTCTTGTCGGGGATAAGATCTTTCTTTAAATTTCTTCTTATTGAAGGCGAAATTGATGAGAATCCTGCATCACTTCTGGAATCACCTAAAACAGGCATGCATCTGCCGGAGGTTCTGTCTGTAAGCGAGATAGACAGGATGGTTGAAGCCATAGACCTGAGTAAACCGGAAGGTCACAGGAACAAGGCAATTATTGAAACACTATATGGTTGCGGATTACGGGTTTCGGAACTTATAAACCTTAAGCTGACAGACATACATTCTGATGAGGGCTTTGTAGTGGTTACAGGGAAAGGCAACAAGCAGAGACTTGTACCAATAAGCGGTAAGGCCATAAAAGAAATTGACCATTATAAAACATACAGAAATATGCTTCCGGTAATTCACGATCATAACATTGTATTCCTTAACAGGAGAGGAAGGATGCTTACACGCGCTATGATCTTTACAATAATAAAATATCTTGCTGCCCGGGCTGGTATCACAAAAAATATCAGTCCCCATACTCTGAGACATTCCTTTGCCACACACATGATAGAGGCGGGTGCTGACCTCAGGGCAGTGCAGGAAATGCTGGGACACGAATCAATTATTACTACCGAGATTTATACACATATTGACAGGAGTTTCCTTCGTGACACGCTTATCATGTACCATCCCCGATCCTGATTCTTCGCATCTTTTGAACAATTACAGGCACTTCTGGTTATATTTGCACAATTTTTAATTTGCTGGTAAATTATGACAGATTATATCAGAGGATTCGGCAAAGAACTGTTTTTTATTCTTACCGAGATGTCGCCATATCTGCTGCTTGGCTTCGCTTTTGCCGGAATTCTTCATCTACTTTTTCCAAAGAAAAAAGTACGGAAATATATGGGGCAGAACTCTTTCAGGTCCGTTTTTAATGCAGCTATTCTTGGAGTACCTTTACCCTTATGCTCATGCGGCGTGTTTCCTACCGGAATATCATTCTATAAGCACGGAGCGTCAAAGGCATCCACGGTATCGTTTCTTATTTCAACGCCACAAACCGGAATAGACTCAATGCTTGTAACCTATTCAATGCTTGGTCTTCCTTTTGCATTGATACGACCGGTTGTAGCATTTATCACAGGATTGTTTGGAGGAACAGTTACAAAAAAGATCGATCCCGAGAATACCGGACAGTCACTTCAGGATAATGGAAGTGATGACGATCTGCCATCAGGCTTCTTTCCCAGGATCAGGGAAATGTTCAGGTATTCATTTCTGGATTTTCTGCAGGATATTTCAAACTGGTTAGTTATTGGTCTGCTGATAGCAGCATTTATTTCGGTAATTGTACCTGACGATTTCTTCGCAGGAAAGATACCTAATGACTTTGTTGGCATGCTGGCCATTCTGATAGTATCAATACCGGTATACATATGTGCTACCGCATCAGTTCCGGTAGCTGCCGTTCTCATGCTGAAAGGGCTGTCACCCGGAGCTGCCCTTGTATTGCTTATGGCCGGACCTGCAACCAATGCGGCTACGATAACAATGATTGGAAAGGTACTTGGGAAAAAATCACTCATAGGTTATCTGGGCGCAATTATATCAGGGGCCCTGCTTGCAGGAATGATGATTGATTACCTGCTTCCATCATCATGGTTCATTGTTACCCAGCATTTCGGTCAGATGTCGCACCAACATTCAATGCTCCCTGAATGGTTGAAAACAGGATCGGCTATAACTCTTACATTATTGATTATTAATGGATATTTACAAAAATATTTAACAACAAAAAAAATGAGTGATATTAACAGTACAAATGAAGGATTCGCAGCCGGGAATATAAAAACTATCCTGGTTGGCGGTATGACCTGCAATCATTGCAAGGCCAATGTTGAGAACAGTGTAAAATCTGCAGCGGGAGTTGAGGATGTAAACGTCGACCTGGCTACAGGAAAGGTAAACATAACAGGAAATTCAATAAACCTGGATGAGATAAAAGCAGGGATAGAGGGTATAGGATATAATGTGATTGAGGAATAACCCGTAACCGGGTGCTGAAATAATCAAACCTGTATAAATGAGAATGCAGGTTGCATAGTAAATCACCCGCTTTGCCGGGAGTTAAAGATTTATCGGGAATACAGGTAACGCCATATAAAGATCTGTCTAAAAGCCTGTTTCATTTGAATATTTTTTCATTTATCAGAAAAACTGATTGAAAAAAGTAATATGATTATTCCTATTCTTTAATTAAATTTTTAATGTTAACTTTGCGACTTATTTTGCAAAATCAATAATTTTTACTCATCACAAATCAATAAAATTATGTCACAAGTGAAAAGAGTTTACACCTTTGGTAATAAAAAAGCAGAGGGAAGAGCAGACATGAAAAACCTTCTTGGAGGAAAAGGAGCCAACCTGGCAGAGATGTGCCTGTTAGGACTGCCTGTCCCTGCAGGTTTTACAATTACAACTGATGTCTGCAATGAGTATTATAAAAACGACCTCACACTACCTCCGGAATTGATGCCGGAAGTATGGGAAGCCATGAAGAAGACGGAAGAGATCATGAACATGAAGTTTGGTGATCCTGAAAACGCGTTGCTTGTTTCATGCCGTTCAGGTGCAAGAAAGTCGATGCCTGGAATGATGGATACGGTTCTTAATATAGGATTATGTTCAGCGACTATTCCCGGGTTTCTGAAAAAGACCAATAACCCACGTTTTGTTTGGGATTCATACCGCCGGCTCATCATGATGTATGCAGATGTCGTTATGGAAAAAGCAGAAGGCGTTGACCCTGCCGAAGGTAAGGGAATCCGCAAACTGCTTGATGAAAAACTTGATGAATTTAAAAAAGAAAAAGGTTACAACTCAGATACTGAAATTACTGCTGATGAATTAAAATTCCTTTCTGAAGAGTTTAAAAATATTATCCAGAGGACTCTCGGAAAACCATTTCCTGATGATGCAAAAGAACAACTTGAAGGTGGTATCAAAGCCGTTTTCAAAAGCTGGAACGGAAAGAAAGCTGTTTCATTCCGTCGTATTGAAGGGATTCCCGACGACTGGGGAACAGCTGTTAGTGTTCAGTCTATGGTATTTGGCAACATGGGCGACAGTTCTGCTACCGGTGTTGCTTTCACACGTAACCCAGCAACAGGAGAGAACCTGTTCTATGGTGAATGGCTTGTCAATGCTCAGGGTGAAGACGTTGTTGCAGGTATAAGGACTCCTAACCCGCTTAATGATGAAACCAAGAATGAACAGAACGAGCATCTTCACAGTATGAAGGAAGCTATGCCCGGCACATACAAGGAACTTGTAAACATCAGGGAGATCCTTGAAAAATCATTCCACGATATGCTCGATATCGAGTTTACAATCCAGGAAGGCAGCCTTTATATGCTTCAGTGCCGTGTAGGTAAAAGGACAGGTACTGCTGCACTTAATATGGCAATGGAAATGCTTCACGAGGGACTTATCGATGAGAAGACCGTTGTACTGCGTGTAGATCCTGCACAGCTTGATGAACTTCTTCACCCGATATGTGATCCGGAGGCCGAGAACAAGGTAACACCTGTTGTAAAAGGTCTTCCTGCCGGTCCTGGTGCTTCAGTAGGTAAAGTGGTTTTCACAGCTGAAGATGCTGTTGCATGGCAGCGCAAAGGAGAAAAAGTCATTCTTCTCCGTGAGGAAACAAATCCTGAAGATGTTGAAGGTATGCGTGCAGCGGTGGGGATTCTGACGGCTCGCGGCGGTATGACTTCTCATGCAGCTCTGGTGGCCCGTGGATGGGGTAAATGCTGTATCGTAGGAGCAGGTTCACTTAATGTAGATTCTGCCAAGAAAACAGCTAAGATAGCCGGTTCTGATATAGTTATAAAAGAAGGCGATGTACTTACACTGAACGGAACAAGAGGAAATGTCTATACCGGCGAGATTGCCCTGATGGACGCTACTGAAAATCCCAGGTTCCAGGAGTTTATGACAATCGTTGATAAATACAGGAAAATGGGTGTACGTACCAATGCCGAGACACCGGAAGATGCATCACTGGCACGTAGCTTCGGTGCGGAAGGTATCGGACTTTTCCGTACAGAGCACATGTTTTACGGGAAAGGTTCGGAAACACCATTGTTCCTGCTTCGTAAGATGATCCTCAGTTCTACTCTTGCCGAACGTCGGAATGCTCTGGATGAACTTTATCCTTATGTTAAAAAGGACATGAAGAACACTCTTGCTGCAATGAACGGACTGCCTGTCACTTTCAGGCTCCTCGATCCTCCTCTTCACGAATTCGTTCCACAGGGAGCTGAAAAACAGGAAGAACTGGCAAAATCGCTTGGCATCAATAAAGAAGATGTAGCAAAACGTGGTGAAGCACTTCATGAATCAAATCCGATGATGGGACACAGAGGTGTTCGTCTCGGGATAACATTCCCGGAGATTTCGGAAATGCAGGTAAGGGCGATCTTCGAATCAACTGTTGAACTGATCAGTGAAGGTAAAGATCCTCATCCTGAAATCATGGTTCCTGTAACAGGCGATGTTGCTGAACTTGATTTCACAAAGAAAATAGTTGACAGGGTATATGCCGAAGTATGCAAGAAATTCGGCGTTAAGGAGATAGATTACAAGTATGGTACAATGATTGAAATACCAAGGGCATGTCTTCTCTCCGACCGTATGGCTAAAACAGCACAGTTCTTCTCTTTCGGTACTAACGACCTCACCCAGATGACCTTCGGGTACAGCCGCGATGATACCGGTGGATTCCTTCATGATTATCTTGACAAGAAGATACTTGCAGCTGATCCTTTCCAGACAATTGACCAGGATGGTGTCGGACAGCTTGTAAAAATGTCGGTTGACAAAGGACGTGCAACAAGGCCCGACCTTAAGGTGGGCATCTGCGGCGAGCAGGGTGGCGATCCCGCATCTGTTGAATTCTGCTTCAAAACAGGACTCACATATGTCAGCTGCTCTCCTTTCAGGGTTCCAATAGCACGCCTTGCAGCTGCTCAGTCATCAATAAAATTCGGTAAATAACCGCAACAGGTAACAAATAAAAAGGGCGTCCGTAACGGTCGCCCTTTTACTTTTCATGACTGTCCTGCCTGCATTATTTTAAACCCTGAAAAACCATCCATTTATATGACCTGCTATTTGTCATTAACCCTATTGCCATTTGTTGGCATCCTGAAAAAAAAATTCAGTTATATTTCGGCTGAAATCAACTCAATAAGTTTAATACCTTTGTAATCTTATCGATAACTAATTTTCTTATAATGGTCACTCCCGAAGATTTAAAGATATACGGCATTGAAGATGTTAAGGAAATAATTTATAATCCTTCTTATAATGATCTGTTTGCAGAAGAGACAAAACCCGGTCTGAGCAAATATGAAAAAGGATTTATAACGCGGACAGGCGCTGTTTCAGTGGATACAGGCGTATTCACAGGAAGATCGCCACAGGATAAGTATGTGGTACTAGACGAAAAAACAAGGAATACTGTTTGGTGGAAATCAGATAAGGCCAGGATATCCGATAATAAACCTGTATCACAGGAGATATGGAACCACTGCAGGAATATTGCTTCGAAACAGTTATCGGGTAAGAGGCTCTTTGTGGTAGACTGCTACAGCGGAGCCAACGAGGATACCCGCCTTAAGGTAAGATTTATCCTCGAGGTGGCATGGCAGGCACACTTTGTAAAGAACATGTTCATCAGACCACAACCTGTTGAACTCGAAAACTTCACCCCCGATTTTGTACTTCTCAATGCCTCAAAGGCTACCAATCCCGATTGGAAGAAACAGGGTCTGAACTCTGAAAACTTTGTGATCTTCAACCTTACAGCCGGGATGGCTGTAATAGGTGGTACCTGGTATGGTGGTGAAATGAAAAAAGGTATCTTCTCTGTAATGAACTACCACCTGCCTCTTAAAGGCATGGCTTCTATGCATTGCTCGGCGAATGTGGGGAAAAAAGGAGATGTTGCTATATTCTTCGGACTTTCCGGGACAGGCAAAACAACACTTTCAACAGATCCTGACAGGGCCCTTGTAGGTGATGATGAGCACGGCTGGGATGATGATGGAATTTTTAACTTTGAAGGAGGATGTTATGCAAAATGCATTAACCTGAACAGCCAGGAGGAACCTGATATCTATAATGCTATTAAGCGCGATGCTCTCCTTGAAAACCTTGTGGTGCTGAGCGATGGCACCATTGATTTTAAGGATGCCTCAAAGACAGAAAACACAAGGGTCTCCTACCCTATTTACCATATTAACAACATCGTTAAGCCAGTATCCAAAACAGGACATGCAAAAAAGGTTATCTTCCTGTCGGCCGATACTTTTGGTGTTCTGCCTCCTGTGAGCCGACTGTCGGAAGGACAGACAAAATATTACTTTCTCAGCGGGTATACGGCCAAGGTAGCCGGAACAGAAAGAGGGATTGATGAACCAGTTCCTTCCTTCTCGGCATGCTTCGGAGCTGCCTTCCTGATGCTCGACCCAATCATCTATGCCAATGAATTAATAAAAAAGATGAAGGAACATGGGGCCGAAGCATGGCTTATTAACACAGGCTGGACAGGAGGACCTTACGGTACCGGCACCAGGATCGACCTGCCTTCCACCCGGAAGATTATAAATGCTATACTTGATGATTCCATAAAAGACTGTGAATTTGTAACATCTCCTGTTTTTAATCTGAGCATACCTACACAAATAGAAGGAGTGAACAATAAAATACTTGATCCTTCTGATGCATGGAATTCCCCGTCAAGCTGGAGAATTGCTGCCACCGATCTGGCTTTTAAATTCATAAACAACTTCAGTAAGTTTTCTGTTAATAAAGAAACTGCACAGCTTGCAGAATTCGGACCAAGAATATGAATTGCCAATAACAGATATGTTATTATTTTTGACTGCACATTTAAAAACATGATCAGATGAATATAACTGGCACTATCCTCATTTTCATTCTTGCTTATTTACTGGGATCTCTGCCTTCTGCCGTAGGGATTGGAAAATGGTTTCACGGTATTGATGTCAGGTTACACGGTAGCGGCAACGCAGGAACAACAAATGTAATAAGGGTTCTTGGATGGAAAACCGGGATTCCCGTACTTATTATCGATATAGCCAAAGGCTGGCTTGCAGCAATGCTTCCGGTCTATTTTCACCTGGCTGCCCCGGGCAGTGCTGCAATAACAAACTTCCAGATACTTGCCGGTATGTTAGCGATAATTGGTCATATATTCCCTGTTTTTGCAGGCTTCAGGGGAGGCAAGGGAGTTGCAACTGTTTTCGGGGTGCTTCTCGCCCTCAACCCTCTGCTTACAATCAGCTGCTTCGGCGTCTTCCTCGTTGTCCTTTTTCTTACAGGTATTGTATCTGTCTCATCTATGAGTGCAGGACTCGCTTTCCCGGTCTTTTTCTTCCTCTTCTTTGAAAACCCTTCAATTATTTTCAAGGTCTTTTCCGTCCTTGTAGCTGTAGCGCTTCTTGTTACTCACCGTAAGAATATAGGACGGCTGATGAGAGGTGAGGAAAAGAAACTGATTAAGTTCGGCAAAAAAACCAACCCTTCCCGGAAGTTTTCGGGATCCTCCCAAGAGGGGAGTCCGAAGGAATAGGCTTCTGTTTCGATCTCGATCTCGAACTCACACTTACTTAATCCCGTCCCTGTTATCGCATACCTTATGCCCTAAGTCCTATGCCTTTTACCTTAGGTCTTATACCTTACGTCCTGCTCCTAGAATTGTTCCAGAAGCTGAATCCTTTTCTCAATAGGAGGATGTGTAGCGAACAGAGATGAAATGGAAAAGGAGCTTTTCTTCTCCTTTACCTGAGGGTTCTCAATAAACATCTGAGCCACGTCTTTTCTTTTCACTGCCTCAATGGTAGGATCGGCTGCCACCTTCCTCAGAGCCGATGCCAGGGCCAGCGGTCTCCTTGTAAGCTCTGCGGAACCGGCATCGGCAAGGTATTCCCTTTTACGAGAAAGAGCAAACCTGAACAGTGTGGCCAACAGGTAACCGACAAGAGCAAGTAACAGGGCTATTATCATGCCGCTGCCTCCTTTCCTGTCCCGCCCTATCCTTCCATAGCCGATTGTCCTGAACAGGGCTTCTGCCACAAAAGCAAATATACCGACGAAAACGATCGATATTATCAATAGTCTGACATCCCTGTTCCTTATATGCGTAAGCTCATGAGCTATAACGGCTTCCAGCTCTTCATCGTTCAGCTTCTCTATTATTCCTTTCGACAGGGATACAGTATAAGTCTTTTCATTGATTCCACTGGCAAAAGCATTGAGCGAATCGTCGTCGATGATATTAATCTTTGGCATTGTCATTCCGGCTGAAATACACAGGTTCTCCACAAGGTTATATACTCTTTTATTCTCCGACCTTTTCAGTGGTTTGGAATCGGTGGCTGCATCTATCATTGCAGAGTGTGTAAAAAAGGCAATGATGAACCATACTGTTACGCCTATTATGATAAAAGGAACTGTCCTGACAAACCTGTAATTGACCATTTGCATAGTCAACTGCTCATTTTGTATTGACGAACTCGTGAAAAAGAAGAAAAGCCACGTCAGTCCAAGGAAAACGACAGGAAACATGATCAGGATCAAAGTCGAATTGGTATTATTCCTCCATATCTGGCTCTGAAGTCCGAAATACTTCATAATATCAGAACTCAATTTTAGGTGGTTTCTCAGCTTCAGCTCTTTGTTCACCCAGTTCAAACATTGTTTCACGCTTAAAGTTAAACAGGGTGGCAATAATATTTGACGGGAACATTTCGGTAGCTACATTCAGCTCTTTGGTAGCAGAGTTAAAGAATCTCCGGGCAGCAGCTATCTTGTTCTCAACATCTGCAATCTCATTCTGCAAGTCCATAAAATTCTGGCTTGCCTTAAGATCCGGATAGGCTTCAACAGATACCTTAAGTCCATCCAGAGCAGCCGATAATTTATTTTCAGCGGCAATTTTTTCATTAATTGTTGTTGCCTTCATTGCATTGGAACGTGCGTCGGTAATTGCTGTCAGCACTCCTCTTTCATGCCCCATATATCCCTTTACAGAATCTACAAGCTGAGGAATAAGGTCGTGCCTCATCTTCAGCTGCACATCTACATCAGCAAATGCCTGCTCCCTGTTATTTCTCAGCTTAACAAGTTTATTATAAAGTGAAATAACCATTAGGACTACCAGCAGGATGATACCAAGAAATACTACTACTATGATCATATTAAAGGTTTTAATTAATTTTCTCTTTTACACTTGCGCAAATTTTGAAAATAAAGATAAATATTTTTATACTATATTTATGACGTGGATAAAAATCAGATGCAATATTTTCTAATTTTATTATAAATCATTAAAAATTAATGGTATGAATAAGAGTATCAAAGGAACACAAACCGAGAAGAATTTACTTAAAGCCTTTGCCGGTGAATCGCAGGCAAAGAACCGTTATGAATTTGCAGCTAAAGTTGCAAAAGAGGAGGGTTACGAGCAGATAGCAGGTATCTTCGCTGAAACAGCCCTGCAGGAACAGCAGCATGCAAAAAGGTTCTTCAGATTTCTCGAAGGTGGTATGGTTGAGATCACGGCATCTTACCCTGCCGGTAAAACTGATACTACTGAGAAAAATCTTACAGCCGCTGCCGAAGGAGAACATGAGGAATGGAGCGATCTTTATCCTGCATTTGCACAGGTTGCTGAGGATGAAGGTTTCAAGGAAGTAGCAACTGCGTTCAGAGCTATCGCTGCCGCTGAGAAAAACCATGAAGAAAGGTACCGCAAGCTCCTTGGCAATGTGATGCAGAACAAAGTTTTTGAACGTGATGAAAAAGTATTCTGGTATTGCAGGAAATGCGGATATGTTCATTTCGGCACCAAGCCTCTTAAGAACTGTCCCGCATGTCTTCATCCGGCAAGCTATTTCGAACTTCTTCCTGATAACTACTAGGAATGACCGACGCCCAGAAAATGCTGGCTCTCATAACCGGCAGACAGAGCGACAGAAAATACAGTGACAAACCGGTAGAAAAAGATAAGCTTGATCGAATAATTGAAGCAGGGCGGATGGCACCATCAGCCTGCAATGCCCAGCCCTGGAAATTTATTATCGTAACAGAGCCTGGACTGAGGGAACAGATTGCTACTGCTGCTTCTGCCAGGTTGATCGGCATGAACAGCTTTGTTGGCCAGGCTCCTGTAATAGTTACAGTTATAAGGGAACAGCCAAACTTCACCTCAAAAGTAGGCGGCACTATAAAAAATAAGGATTATTCTCTTATCGATATCGGCATAACCTCTGAAAACATATGCCTGCAGGCTGAGGCCGAAGGACTGGGATCGTGTATGATAGGATGGTTTGATGAGCCAATGTTGCGAAGAATACTCGGTATACCAAAGTCGAAGAGAGTGGAACTGTTAATAACAATAGGATACTCTTTGAACGATAAAAGAGAAAAAAGAAGAAAACCGGAGGAAATGACTGTATCGTATAATAAATACTGATATCCCTAATTGATTTCCGGTTCAAAAGAAGTCCCTGGATCACTTAAGATCATCCAGGGCTTTTTTTATTCTTCCTGCAGCCTCAATAAGTAGGTCGTCGGATGTTGCATATGATATTCTAAGGCATTCCGGTGCACCAAAGGCTGTACCGCCAACAGTTGCCACCCGGGCTTTGTTAAGAAGGTACATCGCCAGGTCGTCAGAGGTACCAATAGTCGTTTTCCCGTCCGATTTACCGAAAAAATAAGATATATCCGGCATCACATAAAAGGCTCCCTGGGGTACCCTTACCTTAAGCCCTTCTATTTCCCCCAGAAGTCCGCATATAAGATCCCTCCTCCTGAGGAAAGCCTCTCTCATTACCCTTTGTGATTCACCGTCTCCCTCAATTGCAGCCAGGGCCGCCCTCTGGGCTATTGAACAAACACCCGATGTAAACTGCCCCTGAAGTTTATTGCAGGCCTTTGCCAGCCAAAGGGGCGCTCCCATATAACCTATCCTCCAGCCTGTCATCGCATAACCCTTCGATACTCCATTCACTGTTATTACCCTGTCGGAGATGAATCCGAAAGATGCCATGCTTACATGCTCGCCTTCAAATATTATATGTTCATATATCTCATCGGAAATTATAAAAAGACCTTCATGTTTCTCAACAACCCTTGCAATTTTCTCCATCTCATCGCGTGTGTAAACCATACCGGTAGGATTAGAAGGAGAGTTAAAAATTATAAGCCTGGTCTTTTCAGTGATGGCACCTTCCAGTTGTTCCGGCTTTACCTTGAAATCATTCTCAAGGCTTGCTTCCACTACAACCGGCTTACCCTGGGATATAATTACCTGGTCAAAATAACTTACCCAGTAGGGAGCAAGTATTATAACCTCATCTCCCGGATTAACCATCGAAAGCATAATATTTATGAGCGAATGTTTACCTCCCGCTGAGACAATCACCTGTTCCGGAGAATAGTCAAGCCCGTTCTCCCTTTTGAATTTCCTTGAGATAGCTTCTCTTAGATCTCCATAACCAGGTACCGGGGGGTACTTCGAATAGTTATCGTCTATCGCTTTCTTGGCTGCCTCTTTAATATAATCCGGTGTATTGAAATCCGGTTCTCCGAGGCTGAGAGCAATAATATCAATACCTTCTGCCTTTAATTCGCGACTCCTTTGAGCCATTGCAAGTGTCTGTGATACTGATAAAGACTTGATCCGGTCTGACAGGTACTCCATATTTTGTATTTATTATATTTTAATATCTTATGAAAATCAAATGTATGAAGTTAAATTTAAATACAAAAGATACCATGTTTTTTTAGTTACACAGAGACATAAAGATATGTGGTGTAAAGGTGTAAGGGTGTAAAGGTAGTTGTCTTCAATTCCCCTCCTGGGAGGGGTCAGGGGTGGGTTGATTAGGCTCAGGGTTCACAGTAACTTATTGTGAGTTTTTAAGTCCATATAGCTCTTTTCCTTTATAACTCTATTTATAAAATAAAAAAGAAAACCCTAAGTTTGTAATACTAAACAAAATGATGCGCAATGGAATCACTTGTCGACATACTCAAGATAACATTACCTGCCCTGCTTGTCTTTTTCACCGCATGGGTACTCATCCGTAATATGATAAAAAACGACCAGGACAAAAGAAAGCAGGAACTGGTTCTTCAGAACAGCCGGACCATAACCCCTATCAAACTTCAGGCTTATGAAAGGATTATTCTTTTCCTTGAAAGAATATCACTGGAGTCGCTTATAATGCGGGTAAGCACCTCAGACATGACTGCAGTCCAGCTCCATTCTGCCCTGCTGACAACAATACGCAGCGAATTTGAACATAACCTGTCACAACAGATCTATATGAGCCCGAAAGCATGGGAAGTAGTAAGAAATGCACGCTCGGGCATGATCAAACTGATCAACAGTGAGGCTGAAAAGCTGCCCCCAAGATCCACCGGGATGGCATTAAGCAAGCAACTGCTAGAAAAACTCATGGACCTTGACAAGGAACCAACAAGAGCAGCAATCGATTTCGTCAAAGCTGAAGTAGCCAGGATGGTATGAGGTAAGGTCTTGCAGTCGTGTCGGAGCGTAGCGTAGATCCTGACCAAAGCGTCAGGGCAGTCTTGTCGGAGCGTAGCGTAGATTCCTGACGAAAAGTCTTTGTCAGGACAGGACCCGACCGAAGTGTCACATCAGTCTGGCTGCCATATATTGTCTCTTAGTCCCTTAGTCAATCATTCCCATCCGGCCACTGCCTGTTGCCTGACGACTTTATTACAGCAAATCAACACTTCGTTTTACAAAATCACTGAGTTCCTCTCCTTTAAGCATATTATTGGCAAGAAGAGCAATATCTATAAGCTGTTTCACAACCTTGTTTTCTGCTCCATAGGCCTCAAGAATCTCTTTTCTTGTATTTTCAATACCAGAGAGGTCACTGCGGAGTTTCTCAAGATCGTCCTTCTCTACCTGGCTGATCTCCTCAGGTTTTTTATCCTTATGCTCTTTTTCAAGAAAATCTATCTCTTCTTTTATCTTAGCTGCGGCTTCCTCATTTTCCTTTAACCTCGTGCCTTCTTTCGATTTTAGGTCGTCTGATATACCTGTAATTAGCTTATGGTTGGGATTAACAACAAGATTAAAGCTGTCAGGCAGTTCACCGTAGAAATTCATTCCTCCTCCCATCTGCGACATCTCTTTCATCCTTCTCATAAACTCCGACTGAGTAATTGTAACAGGAGCTTCATTCTCATCGAGATTTTCAAAAGTCACATTATAGACTTCCTTCGACTTGACCCTGACATTAAAAACGTTTTTCAGATCTTCTTTTTCTGCATCAGTGAGCCTTGATTCCTTCTCTTCATCCTTTTGTATAAGTTTGTCAATAACATCGGAATCAACCCTCACAAACCTTGATTCCTTTAACTTAGACTCAAGGTGATTAATAAGATGTACATCAAGCTGACCATCCAAAAGAAGAACATCATAACCTTTATTTTTGGCCTTTTCTATATATGAGTACTGATCTGTTTTGTTTGTGGAATAAAGATAAACAAGTGTTTTGTTCTTATCAGTCTGGTTTTCCTTAATGAGATTCTCGTACTCTTCATAAGTAAAATACTTTTCATCCGTATTTTTCAGCAGTGCGAATTTAGAAGCCTTCTCATAGAACTTCTCTTCTGTTATCATACCATACTCAATGAAAAGCTTAAGGTTATCCCATTTCTTCTCAAATTCCTCCCGGTTATTTTTGAAAATATCATTCAGCCTGTCGGCTACTTTCTTCGTAATATGACTGGATATCTTTTTTACATTGGAATCGCTTTGAAGGTAACTTCTAGATACATTAAGAGGAATGTCGGGAGAATCAATAACACCATGAAGAAGAGTAAGAAACTCGGGGACAATACCCTCAACGGAATCCGTCACAAAAACCTGGTTACAGTAGAGTTGTATCTTATTCTTTTGTATCTCTATGTTGCTTTTGATTTTCGGGAAATACAAAATACCTGTAAGTTTAAAAGGATAATCAACATTCAGGTGGATATTGAAGAGAGGATCATCACCGGCAGGGTATAATTCCCTGTAAAAATTCTGGTAGTCTTCATCCTTAAGGACTGAAGGTTTTATTGTCCAGGCAGGCTTGGTATTATTAATTATCTTATCCTTATCTGTGTCAACATATTTATCATTCTTCCATTCCTTTTCTTTTCCAAAAGCTATTTCCACGGGAAGAAACTTACAATACTTCTTTAGTAATTCTTCTATCTTGCCCTCCTCGAGAAAATCTTTCGATTCCTTGTCAATATGCAATATTACATCTGTGCCTCTTCTGTTCCGGTCAACCTCATCAATTGTGTATTCAGGACTGCCATCACAGGTCCATTTGACAGCTTTTTCCTCATCCAGGAACGATTTTGTCAGAACCTCAACCTTATCAGAAACCATAAATGAAGAGTAAAAGCCCAGACCGAAATGTCCGATTATGCTATTTGCCTGATCCTTATATTTGTCGAGAAATTCATTAGCACTTGAAAAAGCTATCTGGTTCAGGTATTTATCAACTTCTTCCTGCGACATACCAATACCATAATCAGAGACAGTTATAGTCTTTTTCTTCTTATCAACAGAAACACGGATTGTTGTATCACCAAGTTCACCTTTAAACTCACCTACAGATGCCATTGTTTTAAGCTTCTGAGTGGCATCCACTGCATTGGAAATCAACTCTCTCAGGAAAATCTCATGATCTGAATAAAGGAATTTCTTGATTATAGGGAAAATGTTGTCCGTGGTTACACCAATCTTTCCGGTTTGCATATCTTATATTTTTTAAGTTTAACATTAATGGTATGCCCTTCCATCTCAAAAGCTGTGCCGTTGCAAACAGACTGACAAATAGTCATTCGAAAGTTATTCAATTGTCATTCTATAATAATTCATTGTTCGGGCATACGAGTGTTAGGGAAGCCTCCTTCAGGGAGTTTAGGGGTGTATTTCATTGTTCGGGCATACGAGCGTTAGAGATGCCCCCTTCACTGGGGTTGAGGTATAAATCATTGTTCTAAGGACTTCAATTAATATTTTTTTATTTGACGAAATTGAAATACAGCCCGTTGGGTCAACAAACTACTTTTAAAAATATTCCGGATGCAGAAAAGCAGTAATTGTGCCAATCATAAGAGAAATTACTGTAAACGCCAGGAGAAGATATAAAGCAACGTTTCTCTTTCTTTTTATTATTCCAATTGTATGCCCGCTAACATGTCTTTTTACGGCATTGTGAATGCGAAGCAGGGAATTTGTGTTCCTGGGTATTAACACATCGGCATTCAAACCCACATTATTGATATCTTCAATTTTGTCAGCTTTATATACGACGATAACACCGGTACTGCTATCATGAGATTTAATATTATCCACGAGTCCCTTAATCACTTCTGTCTGATCACCATTATCATTCAATATTAATATTGCTATCCTGCATAAATGACGATCCCTGCCTGTTGTGATATGCTGCCTGAACTCTTCAATATTTTGATATGATGATAATGCATATCTGTCACGGTCGTCGAATTTTCCTTTTATCTCCTCGCAGAAGCTCCTGTGATCATCCAGAATGAAAATATATGTCTTCTTATCAAATGGCATGATATAATTTACTAAAGGTAGCTATTCTTTATTTCTTACATCAACATTTACTTTAAGCTTCCATAACCTATCATTGAAAATATAGGCGTCATATGTGTATTCCGGACCATAATACTGCCTGTTATCTCCGGCTGAAGGTGAAAAGGGCACAAGATGATCAAAAACAATATAAGTATCTGATTTAAATCTGAGTGAAACCATTGCTGTTGCCGAGTACTCCAGTACAACCCTGTATTTCAAAACTTCATCGGAGCTGAACCATTTTCTTCCAAATAATAAAGTTGTGTCTGAATTAAAATCGAGGACATCTATAATTTTTCTTGTAACCTCAGGGTTACCATAATTTATGCCAAGGAGCATGTAATATTTTTCCCCATTTGTACTGACAGGTCTTATGCTATAATAGAGTGCACCGTACCAGTTTTGCATGTTATAAGTTGTGTCATCTGCAACAGGCATGGCTGAATAGGAAGCAGACAGGCTGTATATTATATTACCAGGTTCGCCGGGTTTTTTCCGGATAAAATAGCTGTAATATTTTCCCTGTCCGTCACTCAGAACAATATTCCAGGTAATTATTTTTACAAGTGAATCTGGTGATATTATCTGACCCAGGTATTTAAGTCCGTTGAAGTTATATGTAAATGCTGAATCGGAATGTACAAAACTGTTTACAAAAACGTATATCGAGTCATTTATCCTGATTCTGTCGGAGTCCTGGTAACTTTCTACAAGTCTGCTGTATAATTTCTCCAGTTTAGTCGCCACAGAGTCAGACTGAAGTTGGGCATTTGTGGCCTTTACTGCAAGGGAAAACAGCAGGAATAATATTATAAGTCGTTTCATATCAGGTATTTCTGCTCATTGTCTCATCAAGCAGAGTCTTAATACGTGAACAGGCTGCTCTTATCTCGTCTTCCTTAATAATGAGAGGTGGTGCAATGCGGAAAGCATCATTACAGAAAAGAAAATAGTCAAGAATCAGTCCGTGATAAGGGGCATGTGATACGATATAATGTATCGCATCCGAATCTTTTACGCTCACAGCCATGAGAAGGCCCTCGCCTCTGATTTCGGAGATAAGAGGATGAACAAGTTCCTTTCTGAATATAGCGGAACTTCTTTCAGCGGCACCTGCCAGATCTTCTTCTTCGATTATATCAAGTGATGCCAGTCCGGCTGCACAGCTCACCGGGTGTCCACCGAATGTGGTTATGTGACCGAGTACCGGATTGGTAATAAAAGATGACATTATTTCAGAGGATGATATGAATGCCCCTAGCGGCATACCACCTCCCAGAGCTTTAGCGAGCAGCAGGATATCAGGTACAACCCTGTACCGTTCAAAAGCGAACATGGTACCTGTTCGTCCGAAGCCTGTCTGTATCTCATCGAAGATAAGCAGTGAGCCTGTATCGTTACAACGGGCCCTCAGATTTTTAAGGAAGCCGGCAGACGGTACCACTATTCCTGCCTCTCCCTGGATAGGTTCTACAA
>JBJKPQ010000158.1:0-17333 GCA_046706305.1 Bacteroidales bacterium | reverse complement strand
GCTGTCGGAAGGATTTAAAAGCGGAAGATCGATTGTCTTAACAACTTTTTTCCCGCCTGTACTTGCATAGGTAAGTTCATATCTCCCCTGGGGTAGTTCAAACTCATATTCACCCGTAGCAGGATCTGAATATACTACAACAACCTGTTTATTATCCTTAATATTCAGGGCGCTGATTCTTACACTGTCCTTGAAGTTTTTCATCAGGTCAGCAACAGTTGTAACTCCTCGGATAAGGAATTTCCTGGGATGTGCATCAGAGAAAATCTCCACCCTGTAAATATCGTCCTGACCCGGACCCCGGTCGCCCTGCATGGCGAAATAACCCTCGTAGCCCATATTCTGGGGTTTAAAGAAAACATCATCGTCGGTGGTGTTGAGCGGATATCCCACATTGATGGGCCTGGACCATTCCCCGTTATCAAGGCGGGTTGAATAGAAAATATCATAGCCACCCATGTTATAATGGCCTCTGGAGCTGAAGAACAGGGTTTTGTCATCCTTTGTCAGGAATGGCGATTCCTCATTGTATTGTGTGTTTATCACGGGCCCGAGATTTGAGGCAGGACCCCAGTCGCCTGTGCTGTCTCTTTTTGAAACCCATATATCCAGACCACCCAGGGACCCTTTTCTGTTACTGGTGAAATACAGCGACTTATTGTCATGCGATATTGTTGCATGTGATTCCCAGTACTTTGTGTTAATATTATCATTCAGCCTTATCATGGGCTGCCATGTGCCATTGCTGAATTCAGATGTATAAATTGTCCCGTCATAATCGGCAGAACTGTAGAGATATAATGTGTGTCCGTCCCTGGAAAGAGACGAAGGGAAAAGATCCCTGTCCGTTTTAAGTATCTCGTTAAGATTTACCGGACCGGTCCATTGACCGTTTACTTTTGCAGAATATAATATGGCATCATAGAATGCTTCACTCCTGGCAAAAACTATCATGTCTTCTTTGTCGGACATAACCGGGTCAAATTCCGAACCTGTTCCGTTAATGATATTGCCCAGATTGGTCTTTCTTACATAGAGGGGTACTTTCATCAGCTCTTTGGCATTCCTGCATGAGCGGATCTGCATATCAACAACTGATGAATCATAAACGTCAGGATCGAGGTTTTTCCTGAACTGCTCGTAAGTGGCTATGGCTTTGTCAAGCTGGTTTGTTATCCTGTAGGCATTTGCAAGGTAATAAAGTGCATCGTAGGGTGCACCTGTCTCCCTGAACCTGCCTTCACGGTATTTAGGGTCTATGTTTTTTGCTGCATCTTCAAGGTAAACTATCGATTTCTCTTTCTCACCCGGTATATTGAGATAACACTGTCCAATCCTGTATTTGTAATTGGCATTACCCGGATCTGATTTTAAAAGCTGAAGATAAAGCGGAAGGGCTTCCTTATAGTCTTCAAAAAGAATCCAGCTTTCAGCGTCGTAAAAATTATCCCGGATTTCTGCTTTTGGCTGGGCTGATAATCTGCTACTGAATGCAGATACCAAAAGCAATACTATTACAACAACCCTTTTTATCATATTACTTGTGATATAATTGGTATGATGGCATATAATACTCAGATACGGTTAAGTTTCCTGTGACCAGGTTTTAGAAACAGGGCTTATCTGATATAACATTTCTTACACAAAGATACTAAGATAGAAGAAATATTAGAATAACGTTAAAATTGTTATCCTACTTTTTTAACAATCAGTACTTTTTTAAAAACTGCCCGGCTAATTGACCGTCATACGCAAATTAAAGGGTTTCTCATATATGGATTACCATGGAACATCAGGAGAATAGTTCTCGAGTATATCCTTTATTTTATGCAGGAATTTGCCTGCAAGGGCACCATCTATCACACGGTGATCATAACTTAGGGAAAGTATCATTATATGTCTTATGGCAATCATGTCGCCTTCAGGTGTCTCAATAACAGCCGGTGTCTTTTTCACAACTCCTGTTCCCAGTATTGCGGCCTGAGGCTGGTTAATTATCGGAGTCCCTGCAAGGTTCTGGTAGCTTCCGAAGTTGGTGATTGTAAAGGTACCCCCTGTTATTTCTTCAGGTTTCAGCTTGTTGGCTCTTGCTCTTGCTGCCAGGTCGTTGACAGTTTTTGCAAGCCCTGTAATGCTCTTCTCGTTAGCATTCCTGATGACTGGTACTATGAGATTGCCGTTTGGTAAAGCTGTTGCCATACCTATATTGATATTCTTCCTGCGTATAATGTTATCACCGTCAACCGAAATGTTTACCTCAGGAAACTCATAAAGCGCTCTTGCCGTGGCATCTACGAATATGGGTGTGAGTGTGAGTTTCTGCCCTTCAGCTGCAAAGAACTTATCCTTGTTGACATTTCTCCAGTTCACAAGGCGTGTCACATCTGCATCGATGAAGGAAGTGACATGCGGCGATGTCCTTTTCGACATAACCATGTGTTCGGCAATAAGTTTACGGACCCTGTCCATTGGTATTATTTCGTCACCCTTCATTACTTCAGCAGCCTGTTTTTTACTCTCAGTTGTTGCTGCAGCAGGTGTTTTTGACTGTTCTGTTTCTCCGGTGGCGAAAGATGTTTCGCCAACGGGCTCTGCTTTCGATTCCTTAACTGCCGGAGATGGTTCTTTATCCCTGTTCTCTATGAGTTTAAGAACATCATCTCTTGTTATGCGACCGTCCATACCGGTTCCTGTAAGTGTATCAAGATCAGAATAACTTATTCCCTCCTTTGCAGCAATGCTTCTTACAAGCGGAGACAGAAACTTACCAGATGGAGTACGGCTCCTGAGGTCATTACCGGCATCCTTTACTTCCTGCTTCTCCTGTTTGAGAGTCTCTATTGTTTCTCTTACCCTGCTTACTTCCCTGTCAACCTTTTCTTTCTCTCCCGGCGTCTGTTCCTTATCATTCTCAATAATGGCAAGTACCTCTCCGACTTTGGCAACGGTTCCTTCCTTTGCCATAATTGTAACAAGGGTACCTGATGAAGGGGCAGGTATCTCAGAATCTACTTTGTCAGTTGCTATTTCCACAAGTGGATCATCCTCGCTGAATGATTCCCCTTCATTTATCAGCCATTTTGTAATTGTTGCTTCAATAACGCCTTCTCCCATTGCTGGTAATAATATGTTCATTCTTGCCATATTGCTCCGGTTTGTAATTTTATGCTCTTAATTTTGTTTTAATTATATACCCGTTATGCTAACAGGCGATAAGCAGGTATTTATCTTTACATACTAAACAACAATCTTTTGGAATTGTTTCAGACAAATGCAGGGGCATTTAACAATTTGTTTCCCTTTTAATGTAAATGATTGTATTTCAGAGATATGCGAAGAAAGCGGAAAGCAAGGGCAAGTGCTTCGCGAAAATAGATTGCTGGTATAATAATAAAATAAAGCGGATTGAATTTTTCCTTGTATCTTTTAAGGGAATAAATTCTCATGGACCTGTAAAAATGATGAACGTCGGAATACCCGTCACGTTTTGTACTCTTTCCCTTATAATGAGTTATTTCTACTTCGGGAAAATAGTAATTAATAAATCCGGCTTTTAACAGCCTGTAGCTAAGGTCTATATCTTCACCGTACATAAAAAAATCCTCATCAAGGGGACCGGTTTGTAATAATGCCTGTTTCCTGATGAACATAAAGGCTCCGGCAATTACATCGACAGGAGCCGTTTTGTAGCTGTCAATCCCGGGGGCATAATACCTGTTTATAACAGGAGATGACGGGAAAAGGATTGATAGTCCGCAAATCTTGAAGAATGCCGCAGCCGGCTCAGGCAGGCACCTTTTTGATTCAGGAAGGAAACGGCCAGAACCGTCAATCATTCTTACTCCTGTTGCTCCAGCCCTTGGATGCAGCCGCATGAACGAGATACATTTCCTGAAAGCATCTTCTCCTACAACAGTATCGGGATTCAGAAGGAGTATGAATTCACCTGAGGATTGCCGTACAGCTATGTTATTGGCCGCCGAGAAACCCCTGTTTTTTTTGTTGAGTATGAGTTTTACGCCGGGAAATTCCCCGGCAACCATACCGGCAGAACCATCGGAGGAGTCATTATCAACGACGAAGATCTCATATTCAGATTTACCGGCAGCTCTCAAAACACTCACAAGACATTGTCTGAGGTAGTCCTTTACATTATAGCTGACAATAATTATCGACAATTCCATTCAGAGTCCGGCTCTTTTCAGTTCTTCTTTCAAAACACCTGCAAGTCTTACCACTCCGGTTTCAATATCTTTCTGACCGGAATAGGAGAAGTTGATACGCATTGTGTTATGCCCGGTTTCATTACAAAAGAATGTCGATCCGGCTACAAAAGCTACATTTTTTTCTATGGCTTTTTTCAGGATGACATCCGTATCCAGCGATCCCGGCACTGTTACAAACAGGAAGAGACCACCCTGTGGCCTGGTCCAGGTAATTCCTTCAGGCATGTGTTTTTCGAAGCATTCAAGCATAAATGAGCGTCTGCTGCGATACAGATCAATTGTTTTTTCAAGATTCTTGTCGAGCAGACCTTTTTCTATATACCTTGCTATTATCTGTTGCACGAAGGTAGGAGTACACAGATCGGCTGTCTGTTTGGCCATTACAATTTTATCGAGTATCCCCGGATGCCCGATAACCCATCCTACCCTGAACCCGGGAGCAAATATCTTCGAGAATGTACAAAGTGTAATGACTCTGCCGGTAGTATCGAGTTCCTGCATCATCCTTTGAGGCCGGCCTTCAAATCGTATTTCCCTGTAAGGGCTGTCTTCAACTACTAGGAGATCATATTTCTCTGCAATTTCAATAATCTGTATCCTTCTTTTCTCCGGAATAGTAATACCGGCAGGATTCTGGAAATCTGGGATTATATATAAAAATTTTATAATTCTCCCCAGGTCACGAAGGTTAATTATTGTACTTTCAAGCTCATCTGTAATGATTCCGTCCTCATCAAGGCATATTCCTTTCATCCTTGCACCATAGGCCGAGAAGGCATTCAGTCCACCGAGATAGGATGGGAGGCCGCAAAGAACGTAGTCACCCGGATCAAGAAGAATTCTGCCTAACAGATCAAGGGCCTGTTGCGACCCGGTTGTTATGATGAGATTTTCTGTTGTGATATCAAGCCCCTGCCTTTTATGTCTTTCAACAAGCATCTGCCTGAGGAGAGGATCGCCCTCGGTGGTTCCGTACTGAAGGCTTTCCGCACCGTTTTTTTCGAGAATCTCAAGGGTTATTTCCTTCAGATCTTCAACAGGGAAGGTCTCGGGTGCCGGAAGACCGCCGGCAAAGGAAATCATGTCCGGTTTCTGGAGTAATTTTAATATTTCCCTGATAGCAGATCGCTTCATGCTCCTTCCTGAAGCGGACAGAAATTTATTTATTGAACTTATCATTGTTTATACGGATTACGGTTGTTGATAGCTCTGCCAAGTGTTATCTCATCAGTATATTCCAGTTCGTCGCCGATAGCCACCCCCCTTGCTAGAGTGGTAATCGTTATATTATAGTTGTGTAATCGCCTGAAGAGGTAATAATTGGTGGTATCACCCTCCATTGTGGTGCTTAATGCCAGGATAACTTCGTTTATGCTTCCCGATTTAACCTTTTCTTCAAGACTATCAACCTTGAGGTCGGAAGGGCCTATTCCATCAATGGGGGAGATGATTCCTCCCAGTACATGATAAAGTCCCTTATATTGCCTTGTATTCTCTATTGCCATCACATCCTGTACGTTCTCCACAACGCAAACGAGGGTACTGTCTCTTCTCTCATCGCTGCAGATATTGCATATCTCAGTATCTGAAATATTATTGCACACCTTACAGTAATGTATCTCATCATGCAGCCTTGTGATACTTTCACCAAACCTTTTTACTTCTTCCGGTTCGCGTCTTAACAGGTTCATAACAAGCCTGAAAGCTGTTTTTCTTCCAATACCCGGAAGGGAGGCAAATTCATTAACTGCTTCTTCAAGCAGCCTGGACGGAAATTCTGTAAAACTCATAAAAATATTCTTTTAACAAAATTAGCTCAATTTTCGCGTGTTATTAAAAGTAATCAGAATTTTTTGTCTTCCTTACTTTTTGTTATCCTTGCAAAATAATTTTTTGCATATGTCCCCTTTATTTATCCTGGGAGTATTCCTGGTTTATACATTAATACTCTTTTCAGTAACATGGTTTACTGCCAGAAAAGCCGACAGCCAGTCGTTTTTTATAGGTAACAAGGTATCTCCCTGGTTTGTAGTGGCCTATGGAATGATAGGTGCCTCATTGTCAGGTGTTACTTTTATGTCTGTACCAGGTTGGGTGCAGGACACGCAGTTCAGCTATATGGTCGTTGTTCTGGGTTATCTGTTCGGCTATTTTGTAATAGCTACGGTGCTTCTCCCTCTGTACTACAGGCTTAAGCTCACATCAATATACTCTTATCTTGATAAGCGTTTCGGATTCTGGTCGTATAAAACAGGAGCAGGTTTCTTTATTCTTTCCAGGACACTGGGAGCCTCACTTAGAATGTTCTTGGTTATAAACGTGTTACAGGTGTTTGTGTTTGATGCATGGCATGTACCTTTCTGGGTAAATGTCCTGATCTTTATCACTCTTATTATCCTGTATACTCTTAAAGGAGGGATCAGAACCATAGTCTGGACCGATACATTGCAGACCACATTTATGCTCCTGGCAGTAGTATTATCTGTGATATACATTAGTAAGGATCTGCATACCACCCTGCCAAAACTTATTACCACAGTAAGGGAGAGCCCGGTTTCCAAAATGTTCATTACAGACTGGCATCATCCGAGGTTTTTCCTTAAACAGTTTTTCAGCGGGATGTTCATAACGATTGTAATGACCGGTCTCGACCAGGAGATGATGCAGAAGAACCTCAGTTGCAGGAATATTAAGGAAGCTCAGAAAAACATGTTCACTTTCAGCGGTATCCTTGTTGTTGTTAACCTTCTTTTCCTGTTCCTTGGTGCATTACTTCTTATTTTTATTCAGACGAAGGGAATTTCGGTGGCTTACAGCGACGATATATTTCCCACTGTGGCTCTCAAGTTCCTGGGGCCTGTTGCGGGGCTTGTTTTCCTTATAGGTCTTATTTCAGCTGCATTTCCAAGTGCCGATGGTGCCCTTACGTCGCTCACCACTTCTGTAAGCATTGATTTCCTTGGACTTGATAAAAAAGATGGCATGACAGAAAAAGCAAAAACAAGGCTGAGGTATTTCGTACATATATCAATTGCATTTATTTTCTTTATATGTGTAATAATATTCAGCAAACTTAATGATAAAGCTGTAATAGACAACCTGTTCACAATAGCAGGATATACTTACGGTCCTCTTTTGGGTCTTTATTCCTTTGGCCTGTTTACAAAACGAATACTACAGGACAGGGTGACTCCCTACATAGCTGTCCTGTCTCCACTGATCTGCTTCTTCCTCAGCAAATATTCTGTGCAGCTGCTCGACGGATACAAGTTCGGATTTGAGCTTCTTCTTCTCAACGGTCTGCTTACATTTATTGGATTGTATATCTTCAGCAGAAAGCCGGGTAAAGGGGAGACTGTATTGAGGTGATGAAACCAGGTTCAGTGAATTTTCCGTACCGAACAGATCTATTTAGTTTGTGCCCGCATTATTTTCAGTGTCATCAGATTCCTGGGGCGCCTCTTTTTGTTGTATAACCCTTATTTTTTTAAATGGGATATTCCAGATTAGGAAATAGCTGACACTTGTACTTGTCTTATTTGCTCCCGGGCCGTATCCGGGGAAATAGATTGGACGCAGGTCCTTGTTTGTTCCGGCATGTATCAGCATCCTGATATTAACAGTCCATCCCAGGCTGAGATTTTTAAAAATTTCCGTTCTGATACCCGGAGCTGCTTCAAGGTAATGGCCCCAACTGGTAGCCGTGGGTATGGAACCGGTGGTTTTTCCCCAGTAATTATCAACACTGAATTCCGGGACCTGTGAAGTGAAGTGGCTGATGCCGTACCTGAAACCTATTCCGGCCCAGTACTTTCCCTGTGCTTTCAGGGGTTTGAGAAGGTTGAAATCCATGCCTGCCTTCACAAAAAATCCCTTGTTAAGGTATTCATAGTTATACTGTGAATACCTGTAATTGAGATAACCTCCCGACAGTATGACAGACCTTTTTTCATTGAGATCGGCCGACAGCCATGCTTCCGTGTTCAATATGTCGCGGTTCGAATAATAGTTTACAGGGCCCACCGCCTCTATCCCGAGTCTTATCTTCAGTGGAAAATTAATTGTGTCTTGTCCTTCAGATATTTGTGGAAGGATGGATAGTACACAAACAAGACTAATAATATATGCGTATGTTTTCCTCATTAAGATTTGTTATGCTGCTTTTAATAACAGAAACAGAAATTATTTTATGTGTAGTGTATGTAAGTGAATCGGGATTCAGATTATGATAGTATGTGTATCCGCATTCTTTGGAGATCAGGTACGGGAAATTATCATATCCAAATCCTATTGTATCATTCACACCGTTTATCCGGATAACATATTTACATGCTGATGATGATATATCCAGTGGAAGATTTGCTGTCTTAATGTTTAAGGATTTATCATATAACTTATCTGATTCCATGTTAAGTCCATATATTGTAAGACTGTCGGGAGCTATGTTAGTTTTTTTTGTTTGCAGGTAAAAATATGCTTTAACCTCTGCATCCGTGTTTTCATAGCAGGTCTGTGGTGCACATGATATTAAAAGGAGGATCATGACAGACAATATAACATACAGGTATCCTCTCATAATATTTTTCTTCACTTGTTTACAACTTCAAAATGTTCAAACCGGCATTAGTACTGTTTAATGAGCTCCGTTGCCTTTCTTATTGCATTTTCAATACCTTCGGGCTTCCTGCCCCCTGCTGTTGCCAGGAAGGGCTGACCGCCTCCACCGCCATTTATTTCACGGGCTATTTCTCTTATTATTGCAGAAGCGCTAATGTTTTTTTCCTTTACAAGCCTGTCGCTGACCATTACCAGGAGGTTTGCTTTTCCGCCAATTTCCGCACCTATCACGAGTATAGTGTCATCAGATGCTGTTCTTACCTGGTATGCCTTAATTATCCTACCATCAACAGATCCTCTCTCTATACGGCCCGACACCAGACTGATATTATTAATCAGCCGCGCGTACATAACCAGTTCATGCAGGGCATCCGATGCAGCCCTGGCCTCCAGTTTCTCAATTGTCTTTTTCAGTGCGGAATTTTCTGAAATCAGTCTTTCAACAGCTTCTACAGTACTTCCCGTGGTCTTCAGCATTGCTGCAACCTCATCTGCAACAGCTATCTTTTCATTAATGAATTCCTCGGCTCTCACAGCGGTTACAGCTTCTATTCTTCTTATCCCGGCAGCTATTGCTCCTTCCGAGAGAATTTTGAAAATACCTATTGATCCGGTGCTCTTCACATGTGTCCCCCCGCAAAGCTCCACGGAATCACCAAACCTTACTACTCTTACCCTGTCGCCGTATTTTTCTCCAAAGAGAGCCATGGCACCCATTTCTCTTGCCTTTTCCATTGGAACTTCAGTGGCTATTACAGCCTGAAGGTCTTTTCTTATCATGCTGTTAACCATCGATTCAACAGAGGTCAATTCCCCGTGGTTTAACTTACTGAAATGGCTGAAATCAAAACGCAGTCTTTCTGCAGTAACAAGAGAACCTTTTTGTTCGACATGATCTCCCAGGACAGAGCGGAGAGCATGGTGAAGGTGGTGAGTGGCCGTATGGTTATTTGCGGTCATCAGGCGCTTTTCCAGGTCTACAGATGCAAGGAAAGTGTCATTGGGGAACTGTGGCTTCCTGTCCGTGATATGTATTATAAGGTTGTTTTCTCTTATAGTATCATTTACAATGATAGCCTCCCTGACTGATTTTACGACTCCCGTATCACCTGCCTGTCCGCCTGATTCTGCATAGAAGGGGGTACGGTTGAAGACCAGCTGGTAAATTGTTTTCCCTTTCACCTTAACATGCCTGTATTTGGTTATAATAACCTCATCTTCAGTTTTCTCGTAACCGGTGAACTCAGTTTCTTCGGATTCGTTAAGAACAATCCAGTCGTCTGTCTCCACCGAGGCATCTTCACGCGATCTGTTTTTCTGGTTTGCCATTTCCTTTTCAAATCCTGACATGTCGAGTTTCATTTCATTTTCTTTCAGGATAAGCTGTGTCAGATCGGGAGGAAATCCGAAGGTGTCATACATCTCGAATGCTAATTCTCCCGGAAGGGTATCCTTATTCTCCTTCTTCAGATCTTCAATTACCTTTTCAATCATCTTAAGTCCCTTCCCGAGTGTCTTCAGGAAAGCATTCTCTTCTTCGAAAATGATCTTTGAAATATGTTCTTGCCCCGACTTCAGTTCAGGGTAATGAGCTCCCATTGTACTGGCAAGAACAGGAACCAGTTTATAAATAAAGGGTTCCTCAATTCCAAGGCTGTTATAACCATACCTGACGGCCCTTCTTAATATTCTTCTTATAACATATCCTGCCTTATTGTTTGAGGGTAACTGTCCGTCGGCAATGGAAAAGGATACAGCTCTCAGGTGATCGGCTATTACTCTCAGGGCTATATCCCATTTCTTACTTACCCCGTATTCTTTCCCTGTCAGGGTAGAAATTTCTTTTATTACAGCCTGGAAAATGTCGGTTTCGTAATTCGATTTTTTACCCTGTACCACCATACACAATCTTTCGAACCCCATGCCGGTATCTACATGACGTGCAGGTAATGGTTCAAGAGTTCCGTCCGATTTACGGTTATACTGGATAAAGACAAGGTTCCATATCTCAATAACCTGCGGATGACCTTTATTGATTAGGTCTTTCCCGGGAATCTTATCTCTTTCTTCATCATCCCTGATATCTATGTGTATCTCC
This sequence comes from Bacteroidales bacterium, assembly GCA_046706305.1. Taxonomy (GTDB): domain Bacteria; phylum Bacteroidota; class Bacteroidia; order Bacteroidales; family VadinHA17; genus LD21. The sequence continues at coordinate 6,392 of JBJKPQ010000158.1, read as the reverse complement.
GAGCACGGTCCGCAGGGGCCTGTCTCACCCATTTCCCAGAAATTGTCTTTCTTTGACCCCTCAATTATCTTTCCTGCCGGTTCGGAAAAGCATTTTTCCCAGTAAGCATATGCCTCATCATCGCGCGGAACATTTTCATCAGGCGAACCTTCAAATATGGTAGCATAGAGCCTGTCTTCAGGTATTCCCAGCTCTTTAACAAGGAATTCCCAGCTCCATTCAATTGCTTCCTTTTTGAAATAATCGCCGAATGACCAGTTCCCCAGCATCTCAAACATGGTATGGTGGTAGGTGTCGTGGCCCACCTCTTCAAGGTCGTTATGTTTCCCGGAAACCCTGAGGCATTTTTGTGAGTTAGCAACTCTCTTATTTACAGGTTGCTGGTTGCCGAGGAAAATATCTTTAAACTGGTTCATCCCGGCGTTTGTGAACATCAGGGTAGGGTCGTTTTTAACAACCATAGGAGCTGAAGGAATTATTGAATGTTCTTTTGATTTAAAAAAATCAAAGAAAAATTGCCTCAGATCCTGCGCCTTCATATTAACTATCATAGTGTTATATAAATATACTTTAATTTTGGTTTGTAAAATTAATTTATTTGTTTAGATTTGTCAGTTGCAAAAACAAAAATTAATAAACAGCTGTCTGTTGTCACGAAGCCGTAAATATATACTTGATCCGATCAGCCTGCAATATAGGCAGGTTAAATTACACTGGAAAACAAAATTACTGAGATCATCTCTCTGGTTTGCAGCGACTGTTGTGATAGCAATATTTTACGGTTTTATTTTTAAGAGTGTTTTTGGTTCACCAAAAGAGAAAATGCTTGAACAACAACTGGAGAATATTAAACTTGAATATTCCCTGCTTGGAAAAGAAGTGAACAATTCCGTGAAATCTCTGGATGATTTCAGGATTTCTGATGACAAACTGTACAGGCCCATTCTTGATATGGATTCACTCCCTGAATCGTACCGGCAAGCAGGATTCGGCGGTGTTGACCGTTTCAGTGAACTCACCGGTTATGAAAATTCTGACCTTATCATTTCCTTCAGGACTAAAATTGAAGAGATCAGAAGCCAGGCCAAGATACAGAATGAATCATTTAAACTTCTTGAGGATAAAACGGCTGAATGGAAAAGAGAGATGGATCATATGCCTCTTATAAGTCCCGTTGATGTGAAATTCAGGCTTGGTGACGGATTTAAGTTCCGTGAGGTTCATCCTGTTCTGGGTACGCCCCGCATGCATTACGGTCAGGACTTTGAGGTGCCATACGGGACCAATGTATATGCCACCGGAGATGGCAAGGTTATTGAATCGGGATGGAATTCAGGAGGTTTTGGTAATTGCGTTGTTATTGATCATGGTTATGGCCTGCAGACTATATACGGTCATCTGAGTGTGATTAAAGTACCGGCCGGAATGAATGTGAAAAGAGGTGATCTTATTGGTCTGAGCGGCAGTACAGGGTTGTCTTCCGGGCCACATCTGCATTACCAGATTGAAAAATTCGGACAACACGTTAATCCGATCAACTTTTTTAACAACGATATCTCGCAGGAAGAGTATAATGAGATGATTCAGTCGATGGAATCAAAATCCAAATTCAGGTAGAAACCTGAAGAACTTCTTCCTGTCTTCCTTTTCATCCTTGATTTTTAGTTATAATTAATTTTTGAGATTTATATATCTTTGTCGTGTTATGCCAAACACAAAATATAAATTTAATCCCGACTCCCTTAGCTTTGACAGGGTTAAATTGGGGTTTAAGGCATTGTTCCTCAGATCGCTGGCATATTTGACAGGATCTGTTCTGATAGCCCTGGTTTACTGGGTTATCTTTGCTGCTTTTTTCGATTCGCCAAAGGAAAAAGCACTGAAGAGAGAGATTGAACAACTGAATATCCAGTATGATCTTATGCACAGGGAGATGGCTAATGTTGAGAATGTACTGGACGGTCTGCAGAAGACGGATGATAATCTTTACAGGACAATTTTTGAAGCTGAGCCTATTCCTTCCTCATTAAGGGACGGTGGAATAGGAGGGGTGAACAGGTACGAATCTCTCGAGGGTTACAGGAATTCAAGACTTGTAATCGAAACGGCTACACGCCTTGATAAGATAAGAAAGCGTCTTTATGTACAGTCAAAATCATTCGATGAGCTTATTCACATGGCACGCAACAAGGAGGAAATGCTTAAATCAGTTCCTGCTATACTACCTATTGCCAACAAGGATCTCACACGTACTGCTTCAGGATTTGGCTGGCGGATACATCCCATTTACAAGATAAGCAAGTTCCATTACGGTATGGATTTTACCGCCCCCGCTGGAACAGATGTTTATGCCACAGGAAATGGAACGGTTAAATCGGTAATTACATCCCAGAGAGGATACGGGAAGCATATAATTATTGATCATGGTTACGGGTATACAAGCATGTATGCTCATCTGAGCGGGTTTAATGTGAGGGTGGGACAGAAAGTGCAAAGAGGAGATGTTATTGGTTTTGTGGGTAACACAGGAACATCGGTGGCTAACCATCTTCATTATGAGATAAAACTTAACGGGGTAAATGTTGATCCTGTAAACTATTATTTTGAAGACCTTACGGCTTCTGAATATGACAGAATGATTGAGATTGCTTCAAAAACAGGCCAGTCTTTTGATTAAACCGGGAGCACAATTCTATAATATGAGCAGATTGTCCAGTTTGTTTATTGCCTTTGTATTGTTGGTGAATACCTGTTCATCTGTTGCTTCTGCCCAGGTAAACGATACCCTTCCTGGAAGATTAAACGACACAACAGTTTACAGGAAAACAGACAGCCTGGCAAAAAAGAAGCCTGATACTCTGGCATTTAAACGAACCGTAGTTATAACAGGTGTAGGTGATATAATGCTTGGTACTGATTATCCTTCCGCAAGATACCTTCCACCCCATAATGATCCGTTCCGGCTTCTTGAGGATGTTGCCGATTCCCTGAAAGACTCTGATATCACATTTGGTAACCTCGAGGGTTCATTCCTTAACAATGGAGACCCTTCAAAGAAATGCAGGGATACAACACTATGTTACCTTTTCAGAATGCCTGAGAATTACGTTGCTGCAATAGCTGGTGCAGGATTCAATGTTCTCAGTCTTGCCAATAATCACTTTGGTGATTTCGGACCGGCATCGCGAAAGAAAACTATGCACCTGCTCGATTCTGTCGGGATAAATTATGGCGGGCTGATGGAACATCCATGGTCTGTTTTTAAAAAAGACTCTGTAATATTTGGTTTCTGTGCTTTTGCCCCAAATGCAGGGGCTGTTAATATTAACGATACGGCTAAAGCATCGTCGATAGTAAGGATGCTTTCAGATTCATGCGACATTGTAATCGTTTATTTTCATGGTGGTGCCGAAGGGGCAGATTATCAGCATGTGCCACGGGAACACGAAATATTTCACGGTGAAGACAGGGGGGATGTTTATGCCTTTGCCCATAAAATGATAGATTGCGGAGCAGATGTTGTCTTCGGGAGCGGACCACATATAACAAGAGCCATTGAAGTTTACAACGACAGGTTTATCGGATACAGCCTTGGTAATTTTTGCACGTACGGGCGCTTTAACCTGGCTGGTCCGAATGGTATTGCTCCGTTAATTAAAGTAAAAACTGATACTAAAGGCCGTTTCATTTCGGGAAGGATCATTCCGGTATATCAGCCATGGCCTGGCGGGACAAAGATAGATCCGCAAAAACGTGTGATCAGGAAGATAAAGGATCTGACAAGGGAAGATTTCCCGCTATCGGTGATCAATATTAGCGATGATGGTGAAATTATTTATAATAAAATAAGTAGTACCTATGCCATACAAAGAAAAGAAGATCGAAAAGCTCTATTACTCCATCGGTGAAGTGGCTGAAATGCTTGAAGTGCCCGTTTCAACAGTCCGTTTCTGGGAAAATGAGTTCGGAGTTCTGAAACCAATGAAAAACAAAAAGGGCAACAGGTTGTTCACCCAGGCCGATATTAAGAACATCAGGATCATTCATCATCTTCTTAAAGAAGAGGGAATGACAATTGCCGGGGTTAAGAAGAAGATGACGGAAAAATGGGAAGAGACCGATTATAAGTATGAGATAAATGAATCTCTTCAGAAAATTAAATCCATGTTGATGGAAATAAGAGACGATATTTAAACAATACTGACAGGGCTGATGCCCCTACAGTCATTATCAGTTTTTACCCGGGACTTTGCCTTTATGTAACCCGTTTAAAACGACCTGTCATGGATGGGTGAACAGGAGAGCAGTGTTAAAATTTAAAAATCTGAAAGGACCTGTTGATATGAAATTAGAAGAACTCTGCAAATACCTCGATTCAGAAATACCATTATCATTCCAGGAGAGCTATGATAACTCTGGTTTACAGGTTGGTTTGCCGGGGAATGAAATTAATTCGGCTCTCCTGACTTTGGATATTACGATGGGAGTGGTTGATGAGGCAATTGAAAAAGGTTCCGATGTGATAATATCTCATCATCCGCTTATCTTCCACGGACTTAAAAAAATTACCGGACGTAATTATACCGAAAAAATCATTTATAAAGCCATAAATAATAAGATTGCCATATATTCTTCACACACTAGCCTGGATGCCGTTAATAACGGGGTCAGCTGGAAAATGGCTGAGAAACTGGGACTTACTGCGACAGAGGTTCTCGCTCCCTTGCAGGGGAAACTTCTAAAACTTGTGACATATATACCGGAAGCATATCTCGACAATGTAAGGGTTGCGATATTTGATGCAGGAGCCGGAGTAACGGGGAAATATGATCGTTGTGGTTATACAACACGTGGTACAGGCAGTTTCAGGGGTAACGAGGGGGCACATCCATTTGTCGGAGAAACAGGGAAGATGCATTTTGAAGATGAGATAAGGTTCGAGACGGTGATGTACTCACATAAAAGGGCTGCTGTCATTAATGCACTTCTTAAGGCGCATCCTTATGAGGAGGTAGCATATGATGTTTATTCTCTCTCTAACGATATTGCCAATTCCGGCACCGGCTGCACAGGTTTCCTGGAAAATGAAATGACTGAAAGGGATTTTCTTGAATATCTTTCAACAATATTTGATGCCGAAGGGATAAGGTATTCAAGACCAACAGGCAGGAAAGTGAGAAAAATTGCTCTGTGCGGCGGTGCAGGTATCTCTTTTATGAATGAAGCAATAGCAGCAAGAGCTGATGCTTTTGTTACCGGTGATATCAAATATCACAACTTTTTCGATGCCGATAACAGGATATTACTTGTTGATATTGGCCACTTTGAAAGTGAAAAATTCTCAACTGAGATATTATATCACTTAATTATCAAAAAATTCCCTAAATTTGCAGTCCGGTTTTCAGAAACAAATACAAATCCGATAAATTATTTGTAAAAAATGGAAAAAGCTAAATTACACGATTCTGAAATTTCTGTAGAAGAAAGATTAAGGGCATTATATAGTCTTCAACTGGTTGATTCAGAGATAGATAAGATAAAAACACTTCGGGGTGAACTTCCATTGGAAGTACAGGATCTTGAGGATGAGATAGCCGGTCTTGAGACCCGTCTCGCCAACCTGAAAGAAGAAGTTGTAAATCTCGAAAAATCGGTTACAAAAAAGAATAACGAGATATCAGAGGCCCAGGCTCTCATTGAGAAATACGAGGATCAGCAGAAAAATGTCAGGAATAACAGGGAGTTCGATTCTTTATCAAAAGAGATTGAATACCAGAATCTTGAGATTGAGCTGTTCAATAAAAAAATAAAGGAATTCAGTGTACAGGTTGAGGAGAAGAAGCAGGTTATAGTTGAGTCTGAAACGATTCTTGCTGAACGCAAAACCGATCTTGAAACAAAAAAATCGGAGCTTGACGAGATCATTGCTGATACACAGAAAGAGGAGGACGGGCTGTACAAGAAGTCTGAGAAGATAGGATCTGTTATCGAGGAAAGATTACTTACAGCATATAAAAGAATACGTTCCAACGCCAGGAACGGTCTTGCTGTGGTTCCTGTTCAGAGGGATGCCTGCGGTGGTTGCTTTAACCAGATCCCTCCACAGAGACAGCTTGACATTAAGTCGCGCAAGAAAATTATTGTCTGTGAATATTGCGGACGTATTCTTGTTGATGATGAGATTATAAATGAAGGTCATATCTAAAAGCCTGATCATTATCCGGGCTGACTTTTTCACGAGTCACAATTAAGTACAAAATAATAAGAGACGGAACCGGGCCCGCCAGAACAATTCAGTTCGGGCGGGCCCGCAGTTTATGGTGTTTTATCTTTTTTTACATCCTCATTTTTTTTAACTTTACAATACTAATTCATAATTTTAAAATAAGAAT
>JBJKPQ010000157.1:0-39993 GCA_046706305.1 Bacteroidales bacterium | reverse complement strand
CTGGCCCGTTGGTACATCAGGTCCCTGTTATGGTCCCATACAATAATCTTTTTATCACCAAGCCCGGATTTCCCCATTTCCGGTCCAAGGAAATTCTTAAGGAAATCACGCTCATCATTTGCAGTGTAGATACACGACTCCCATCTCTGGGTGGCCATTGGCTCATTCTGGATAGTTATACCCCATACCGTGATTCCTTCCTTCTCATATGCCCTGATAAATTTTGTGTAGTATTCAGCCCACGATTGATCAAATTCAGGTGCAAGCTTTCCCCCATGAAGCATATCTTTATTCGTCTTCATGAATGCAGGGGGACTCCAGGGGCTGGCAAAGAGGGTAAGCTTACCTCCTGCTGCCTCTGTTGCCTTCTTAATAAGAGGCACTTTATACTTCAGGTCATGACTGATATTGAAAGTTTTTAACTCCTTATCACCTTCATCAACATAAGTATAACTATCGCTCGAAAAATCACAACTGTTTATGTTGGTTCTTGCAAGGGTATATCCTATACCGTTATCTGTATCGTAGTAATCCTGAAGAAACTTCTGTTGCAGGTCCCCGGGCATTTTTGCAAAAGTCTCAGCTGATGCATCGGTAAGTGCACCACCTATTCCCAGCAGAGTCTGGAATTGTTTGCCGGGATCAGTAAAGATACAGACCTGGGTCTCCACAGGCTGAATAAGTTCCCTGAAGCCGACTGTATCTGTTGGTGTCAATCTCAGGTCAGTGCCTTCGGCAGTTGTATAAACAATGACCTTTTTCCCATTCACCCTGAAAGATGCCGTCGATGACATTTGCCCGTTAGTATCTTTGTTATCCTGGCTGCAGCCCAGGATAAACAAAAAAACAATTGAAATAAGCAGTGATCTTTTCATTCCTGTTGAATTATATTGTTTAATAAACCGTTTTCAATTTCATAAAAGTACTATAATATTAATATTATAAGCCGGCCTGGAACACTTAAATATATAAATCCCGGTGAGAGGCTGCATTAAGGAATACTCAATTCATTTAAATCATGATAAATAGCACTTCGCTGTTAACATAATAACAAGACTTTTTCGTAAGTTTGCAATTCATAATAACTTATTGTTTTGTACCCGGAAATAAACATTGAAAGATCTCACTATCACTTTAGTTTCCTGCATGATATAAAAGTGCACGGGGTATATTTTAACAATCTCCATCCCTATCTTAACAGCTACCCTTTTATTGAGAAACCGCACTCACACGATTTTTATTCACTTGTCCTTGTTACAGGCGGCAAGGGTGATATTATGATCAACAACGAGGATTATAATGTTCATCCGAGAACAATATGCCTTATAGCTCCCGATCAGAACCATTCGCTGGCAGGACTTAAGAATACTGAATCCTCTGTGTTTTTTTTCTGCCAGGACTTTTATGTTGAAGAATTCAGTTTTACAAGGCTGCTGAATGTCTTCTCTTATACCGCAAGGGTCGACCGGGAATGCTGCATGCCTGTTATGCCCCTGTCGGAAAATGAATTCGGAACATTTTCTTCAACAATGAAATCCCTGAAGAATGAATATGATTCATATACGAACGGGAATAATACAGCAACAATTATAAGATCATTGCTTAATATTCTTTTGCTCAAGCTTACGGATCTGTATGAGAAGAAAGCGGAGATATCGCCTGTTTCCGACAGCGTTCTTTTTCACTCACTGGTGCATATGATAGATACTAACTTTATTCAGCAACATCACCTTGGTTTCTATGCATCATCTCTCAATATTTCGGAAAGACAATTAAATGACATCTGCAATAAATATTTCAGCTGCGGCCTCAAGAGCATCCTGCAGGACAGGCTGATGCAGGAAGCCCGGAAATTATTGCTTTCCACCGAATACAGTGTATCTGAGATCGCTTATAAACTTAATTTTGAAGACAATTCCTATTTTACAAAGGTCTTTAAGAGCAAGACAGGACTAACTCCCAGCAGGTTCCGCTCGCTTCACATTAAATTATTACCACAGAACCTCTGAAATCTACCATTTTCATCTGTTTGTTTGTTCCTATTTTCGCATCGACAAAATCCGTTAAAAGGGACAGGTATTTATTTGAACGGCATTGATATAATCAATTCCTGTTAAAGATAAGTCTGCTCCAGCTAACCATTAAAAAAATATTTTATGCAGATGAAAAGAATTTCATATTTAGTTTTGATCGTAAGTATCCTGGTAACTGCCGGACTTAATTCATGCAAAAAAGATTCAAAAACACCCGCTTTGTCAACCACCACAGAATCACTGTCAATGGGTTCAGGTTATGCAAATGATGTATATTACAGGCTGAGCGATGGTCTTACAACTGTTGTTCCTCGAACTAACTGGGATATTGCTTTCAGCGTATCCGCCAGGGAAGCAGCTATTCTTATCAACGGTGCTGCAGGTGTTACACTAAAGGCTTATCCGGTACAGGGTTGGTCGTGGGATACCGCCATTGACACTACCGGATATTCAACATGGGCATATCTCAATAACTCAGACACTACATGGACTGAAGGTGCATTTAACATGAATGCAACAGATTTTCCAAATTATGGATGGGGAGATTATGATATGGTTTCACACAATGTTAACGGTGTTGCTCTTTATATAATAACAACCCGTGAAGGATCGATGAAAAAAATATGGATCGAGAAAAAGCTGTCTGTTGAACAACAATACATATTCAGGTATGCCAACCTTGATGGCAGTGACGAACAGGATGTGACACTCGATCTTTCAGGCAGAACGAACAATTTCGATTATTATTCTCTTGACACTAACCAGGAAGTTGACAGGGAACCTGATGCCACTACATGGGACCTTGTATTTACAAAATATATTGACAACAGCATTAATTACCCGGTCACCGGTGTACTCCAGAACATTGGTGTAATGGCACAGGAAGGTGCTTCTGCAGATATGTCGGCTGATAATATGCCGGATGCAGGTTATCTCACCGATATGTCAACAATCGGATCTGACTGGAAAACAATAGATATGAGTACTTACCAGTACAGTATTGATGAAAGTAAAGTATATTATGTAAAAGACAGAGATAATAACATTTACAGGATACAGTTCAAGACATTTGAAGGTTCATCTACAGGGAATCTTTCATTCGATATTTCAACACTCAAGTAATCAGGTTGTAATGTTGGGGTTTCGGGAAATGAGAAGTACATTCGCACTTCTAATGCTTATATTCTGGACGTCCGGCGCTTTTAGCCAGACGGCCAGGATTAAGCTGACCGATGCAAAGACCAGGGAACCCGTTTCCTTTGCAACGGTACTTTTTACCGACCTTAGTAATAAAAAGGAATCCTTTAAAATTTCCGATGAGAAAGGATCCCTTGAAAATCCTGTAACACACAAAAGCCAGATTAAAATAACATGTATCGGATATACAGCCCTTACCGATACCATAGATCCAGGGAAGTCATATGATCTAAGTATGACACCCACAATATTCTCTTTAAACGAGGTTGTTGTAACCGGCTCCTTCCAGCCCCAGAAAGCTGATAAATCAATCTACAATATCACAGTTCTTGACAACAGGAAGATCGAGGAAAAAGCTGCTAATAACCTGAAAGACATACTTCAGAACCAGGTTAATATCTCTATCAGCCAGGATCCCGCGCTTGGAAGCAGCCTTAAGATAAAAGGTCTTTCAGGTAACAATGTCAAAATACTTGTTGACGGTGTTCCTGTTATAGGCAGAATGGGTGGAAACATCGATCTTAGCCAGTTGAGTCTTTACAATGTAGATCACATTGAAATGGTAGAAGGTCCGATGTCGGTAATCTATGGAAGTGATGCCCTGGCGGGTGCAATAAATATAATAACAAAGGAGAACAAAAGCTCCAATTTTGGAGTTACTGCCAATTCCTATTATGAGTCGGCCGGTACTTATAACTTTGATGCCAATGTAAATTTCAGGAAAAAAAGACACAGTTTTTCCCTGTCGGGAGGAAGAAATTTCTTTGGAGGCTTCTCAACCGACACACTACGCTCGCAGACATGGATGCCAAAGGAACAATATAATGCTGATATGTATTATTTGTATACCCACGACAAGGCAAAAATAAAGTACCAGATATCATACATGAGAGAAAGACTCTGGGATAAGGGAGATCTTATAGAGCCAAGGTTTTATACTGCTTTCGACAGCTGGTTCTATTCGAAGCGATTAACCAACCAGCTTGATTATACAAGAACACTGAAAAATGGTCTGGCTATTAAGATGCTTGCATCATATTCGCTTTACCAGAGGGATAAGGTTACATATCTTAAGGACCTTTCCAACCTTACACGTACACTGTCTCCCAATGCATCTGATCAGGATACTACAAACTTTGATGCATTATTGTACAGGCTGGTGCTGGGTAATGAAAATCCTGACAAGAAAATCAACTATTCAGTTGGCCTTGACCTTAACCATGAAATAGGTACCGGGAAAAGAATTGCTGGCAACAGACAACAGATTGGAGATTATGCTGTTTTTGCCAGCCTTAAGTATAATCCGGTTAAAACATTCAGTTTTCAGCCCGGTTTCAGGATGGCTTATAACACTGGTTTTAATGTACCGCCGGTTCCCTCGGTAAACCTGAGATGGGAGCCATCAGATCGTTTCAACATAAGAGCTTCATATGCAAGAGGGTACAGAGCCCCCACACTTAAGGAGCTTTATATCTATTTTGTTGATGTGAATCACAATATTCAGCCGAATAAAGACCTTAAACCGGAATACGGGCACAATTTTGACCTTTCCATGTCATTCAACACAGAGAAGACAAATAAGATACATTATTCGGAGATTGATTTCGGGGTGTTCTATAATAACATGCATAACATAATTCAGCTTGCCATGAGGAATGATTTTGGTTCTACAGGCGAGTACCAGTATATCAATGTTCTCAATTATAATACACTTGGATACCAGACATCTCTGACATATAATTTCTATCCATACCTTGATGTGGCACTTGGATTCGGGCAAACAGGCACGTATTTTTCATTTGACACCGGCAGGGCCACACTGGGTAAATACAGGTTCTCAGGTGAGCTCAACTCTACAGTAGGCTGGTATATTCCTTCCGTCAAATTAAGATTATCAGCATTTTATAAATATTCCGGCAGGAACTGGCTGTTCGGTGTGGATGATAATAACAATGTCGAAATAGGGAAAATGAGTCCTTACCAGAATCTCGACTTTACGGTTATGCGAAAATTCCTGTCGAACAGGCTGGTTGTTTCTACAGGTGTTAAAAACGTACTTAATAATACAAACATCAATATTGCCGGTAATGTGTCGACAGGTGCCCATACAACAGCCGGCGGTGAAAGCCCTGTGGGATATGGCAGGCTGGTGTTCCTTAAATTATCTTACACATTGCTGAAATGAAGTATTTTATACCTGTCATATTAAGCCTGTTACTTACCGGATGCTTTCCGAAAGACAAGATAGTAACACCCCGCAACATAGAAATTGTGGAAATACCATATTCAATATACGAGAACCAGGTTTGGTTTAATCTAAGCAATAAATCAATAGTATCTTCCAATTCATATCTTGACTGGGATCTTGGATTCGAATCAAATGGCAAAGGCCATCATATAATCCTTAACAGTGCCAAATTCATGCACGCCGGAAACACCCGGTCCACTGATTTCTATGGCATAACAAGCAATATATGCGATACAATGATATTTGATTCCTCCGATGGTGACCTGAGTAAAACTGCTGTCGGCGACTGGGCTGATTTCTCAGATCCGTCAAATCCGGTTTTCCCGGGGGATGTTTACATCATAGACCTCGGATCGGATAACAGCGGCAACCCTTTCGGCCTTAAAAAGATAGTTTTTGAAAACTGCACCGATACTACATACAATATTCATTACAGTAATATTGATGGCACAGATGAACACGAATACAGAGTTGTTAACCTGAAAGGACGCAGATTCACTCTTTTCTCATTTGGTAATGGCGGATTTACATCACCCATACAACCAGAAGACAAGGACTGGGACCTATGCTTCACCCAGTACTCCAGTATCCTCTTTGACAACAATGGTGTTGCAACACCATACCTGGTAAGAGGTGTTTTCCTTAATCCTGCCGGAACATATGCAGTTGCAGATTCTGTTAACTCCTATTACAATATAAGTTACAGCAATATAAGCAGCTACACCCTGTCGGGCAAGCAGGATGCAATCGGCTACGACTGGAAAGTTTATGCTAATGATACCTATTCAATAAGACCTGGTCTTTTTTATATAATCAAAGATCAGAACGGACAATACTACAAACTCAAATTCACTGGATACTATAACAATACAGGGGCCCGTGGTTATCCATCCTTCCAGCTTGATGACCTGCCGGCTTCCGTCAGTCCCTGATCAACACCCTGTTCGGCATATTGCTGTTTTTTTAATATCTTTAGTTTTACTAAAAGTTAACAAAACATAAATATAATGAAAACAAAGATATTGTCAGCAGTTTATTTTGCCGCGAGCCTCTTGTTTATCTTCGTCAGCATGAAGGCAGGAAAAAACATCGCAATAATAAACAAGGCTGTTTTAATGCCTCTGCTGGCAGTCATTTTTTTTACCGGCAGACAACGGGAACTTAACCGGAATGACTATATGATAATTGCAGGGTTATTTTTTTCATGGGCAGGCGATATTTTCCTCGAACTCCCAAATGACAAAATCATGTTCGTCCCCGGACTTGCATCTTTCCTCATGGCGCACATTATGTATCTTACCGTTTTCTTTTCAACCAAAGGCAGGAACATTATTTCTATTAAAAAACCTCTTCCTGTTATACCGGTAATAATATATGGCGTGGTTCTTGTCAGTTATCTTTATAAATACCTTGGCGACATGAGGTTACCAGTAACTTTGTATGCTATTGTTATTCTTACCATGCTTTCCGGGGCCATTAACAGGTATTATAAGGTCAACATTAAAAGTTATATCATGGTGCTTGCCGGAGCCATTCTTTTTGTATTAAGTGACTCTATGATTGCGCTCAACAAGTTTGCTACAGTCATACCTTCGGCCCGGATATTTATTATGATCACCTATATCCTTGCACAATATCTTATAATCAGTGGATACCTGAAAGAGTCAAACAATGTATCTGCCTCAAAAACCCGGTAAAATGGTATTCAGGGTTAAATTTGATGTATTTCATTTGTCAGAATAATAGCCGCGATTATGAAGCAGGAACATAGTTATAAACACAGGCTGCAAGAACTACTCTTTTTACTAATTTCGACGCATGTAATCTGAAGACTACTCTTTCTAAAATATGAGGTCAATGCCACTTAAACAACTTTATACAATTCTCCTGATACTGATTCTTTGCCCGGGGTTAAAAGCAATTGCCCAGGTGCAGTCACGGACAATTGTAACAGGTGTCGTAAAGGATGCAAAGACCGGTGATCCTCTTGTGGGAGCAAATGTTGTGATGGAAAAATCAACAATTGGCACCATTACTGATTCACAGGGCAGGTACCGTATAGAAACATCAAATCCTTCAGCAAATATTATATGCTCATTCATAGGTTATGACTCGCAGGTTCATCCGGTTCATAAGGGCCGGGCTCAGGCAATAAATATTAACCTTAACCAGTCTTCCATTGCTATTGATGAGGTTGTCGTTAAGCCGGCACGAAGAGCATACAGGAATAAAAATAATCCTGCTGTGGAACTAATTGAGAAGGTTGTTGAGAAAAAAGATGAGAACAGGAAGGAAAGATTTGATTTCCTTGAATACCGTCAATACGAAAAAGTCCAGTTTGCCTTCAGTAATGTGTCAGATAAGTTTGAAAGAAACGGACTTTTTAAAAATTACAATTTCATTTTTGACAACATAGACACAACCAAAAGAATAGGGAACAAAATACTTCCATTCTTCATCAGGGAAGACCTGTCGGAGCACTATTACCGCAGAGACCCGGAAGCAAAAAAAGAGGTCACCATTGCTTCCAAGACAATTAACCTCAACCAGTATCTTGATAACAAAGGAGTGGCAGCCAATCTGGATTACCTGTACCAGAACATCAACATATATGATAATGAGATAATGTTCCTTACCAATAAGTTTCTCAGTCCGATTTCAAAAAGTGCCCCTGCATTTTACAGGTATTACATTACAGATACTCTGATGGTAAGCGACACAAAATGTATCAGCCTTTTCTTTGAACCACGAAACAAGTCAGATTTCCTGTTTCACGGATATCTTTATATAACACTCGACACAAGTTATGCTGTAAGGAAAATAGACATAGGAATCAACAAGAACACAAACATTGACTGGGTCCAGAGTATTTCAGTAACCCAGGACTTCAGTAATCATGGTTCTTTTGGCTGGTTATTATCAAAAGAAGAGATTGCCATCGATTTTGGGATTATGAAAAACACCCTGGGTCTTTATGGTCAGAGGACACTTGTTTATGACAACTACAGGATTGATGACCCTATTGATAAAAAAATATTTACAGGACCTGAAAAAATAGACAATACTGATCCCACATCAGGCAATTCAAAATATCTTGCTGCACATCGTCCGGTACCTCTTACAAAAACAGAGAACGGCATTTATGTAATAGTCGACTCGCTTAATAAGGTTCCTGCTTTCCGAAGGGAAATGAATATAGTGATGCTTCTCACAACAGATTTTCTGAACCTCGGAAAAGTAGAACTCGGACCCGATGACAGTTTCTACAGTTTCAACCCGGTTGAAGGCTCAAGGTTCAAATTTGGCGGAAGGACAACTCCCGATTTCAGCAGGAAGCTAACACTTGACGGATATCTTGCCTACGGACTAAGAGATGAACAATTTAAATACGGGGCCGGAGTAACATGGTCTTTTACTCCCCGGACAATATACCAGTTCCCTGTTAAGTCGCTTAAATTAAGCTACATGAAGGACACAAGGATTCCCGGCCAGGAATTCCAGTTCACACAGGGTGATAATATCTTTATGTCGTTCAAAAGAGGGGTTGATGACAAGTTTTTCCTTAACAGGACATTCAAAGCGGAATTTCTTGATGAATTTAAGAATCATTTTTCTTATACCCTCGGCTATAGTTTTACAGAACAATCGGCTTACGGCAATTTGTATTTTAATAATCAGGATTACCTGGCAGGGACGAACAGCATGAACCATATTAATATTTCCGAGCTCGCACTGGGACTGCGTTATGCCAGGAATGAATCATTCTACCAGGGCAAGCTATACAGGTATCCCTTCCCAAGCAAATACCCTACAATCCAGCTTAAAGCGGCAGGCGGATTTAAAACTATTGACAATGATTACGATTACCTGAGACTCCAGTTCAATATAAGCAGGAGATACTATTTTTCAGTAATTGGTTATACAGATGTATCACTGGAAGCCGGAAGGATCTTTGGAAGAGTACCATACCCCCTTCTTTTCATTCACAGGGCAAACCAGACATACTCTTATCAAAAAGATTCGTATAACCTGATGAACTTCCTTGAATTTGTCAGTGATAAGTATGTTGCACTAAACGTAGATTACAGTTTTAATGGCTTCATTTTCAACAAAATTCCACTTTTGAAAAAGCTAAAGCTCAGAGAGGTGGTTACTTTTAAAGCCTTATATGGGGGACTTGATAAAAATAATAATCCGGCCTACCACGATGATCTTTTTAAATTCCCGGTATCATCCGACGGGGTTCCGCTGACCTATACTCTTGAGAAGAAACCCTATATAGAAGCAAGCATTGGTGTCTCCAACCTCTTCAGGATATTTCGTGTTGACCTGATAAGAAGATTTACCTATACTAACCTGCCAAACGTGTCGACAACCGGTATCAGGGTACAGTTCAGATTTGACATATGAATGTGCGGTGGCATGAGAAAAACTGATTTCTTAATCTCCGCACTCACCAATTGCTCACTATCTCTGAGTTAAATGATAGATGTTGAGTGATTTCATTGCTTCGGCATAACGATCAGCCACAATACGCCAGTTAACAAGTTCCCAGAAAGCATTAAGGTAATCTTCAGTCCTGTCATTGTAATCAAGGTAATAAGCATGTTCCCACAAATCACATACAAGAAGCGGTATAAGACCTCTCCGAAGTGGATTACCGGCATTGTTTTCTCTTACTATTTCCACTCCGCCCTTTGAATTTAATACCAGCCATACCCAGCCGACTCCAAAAAGAGACAGAGCAGTTTTGGTAAAGAGTATCTTAAGAAACTCTACCGAACCAAAGTTTTCAATTATCACCTCCTTTAAGGAATTATCTTTGAGTGAAACGGATTCAGGATTTAACGATTTAAAATAAAAGGTATGATTCCAGACCTGGGCAGCAAAATTAAATATTGCCCCGTCAGCCACCTTTATAATAGTCTCTATATCTTTGTTTTCAAAATTGGTTCCGGCCACCAGGCTGTTAATACGTTTTATATAATTTGCGTGATACTTCAGATAGTGAAGCTCCATTGTTTTTCCTGATATATATGGTTCAAGATCATCCAATGCATACGGCAACTCCGGTAATTCTAAATCCATCACAACTCCTTTTTGTATTCATATCAATAATTTTGCCTGTAATGCCTTTACTGCATATTTCAACTTATCAAAATTAGAGATGAATTGCTTAAAACAAATTAAAGACCCATTAAGGTTAGATTAAGATAACATTAAGAGAATCCCTGCCCTGCAGATGATCACTGGAAGAAGTATTAATGTATTATGTAAATTGTTTACCGGGGACTAATCAATAAAAATCATTCCTGGGGTTCCTCACTAAGAACGTAACCGAATCCTTTCCGTGTCTGGATAAGTTTAGGAGAGAAGTCCCTGTCTATCTTTTTCCTGAGAGAGTTTATATGGACATCAATGACATTTGTACCTGAATTAAAAGAAAAACCCCATATTTTTTCAGCAATGACCACCCTTTCGAACACTTTGTCCTTGTTGCCGAGAAGCAGTTCCAGTATCTTGTATTCAGTTGCAGTAAGGTTTATCTCCTTCTCATTCCTGAAGACTTTTCTTGTATTTGTATCAAGCTCAAGATCAACACATTTAAGCACAGGACTTATATCGCTTTCCATGTTCCTTCGGTTAAGGGCTTTAAGCCTGGCATATAATTCCTGAAAACTGAATGGCTTTACAAGATAGTCATCCGCCCCTGAATCGAATCCTGTCAGTTTATCATCAAGAGTGTCGAGGGATGTCAGCATCATTACCGGAGTCTGGATTCCTTTCTCCCTTATGTTACGACATAGTTCAAAACCTGATATGCCTGGTATTACAACGTCAAGGATGATTACATCATGTTTCCTGGAAGAAGCAAGCTTTTCACCAATTGTGCCATCGAAGGCAATATCTACCTGGCAATCATTGCTTTCAAGTCCTATCTTAACAAATGAGCTGATTTTAGGGTCATCTTCAACAAGTAATACTTTCATAAGATGCAGGATTAAATCTTTGTTATGTAATTACTTCTACAAAATATATAAAGAAAATATAAGTATACCAAAAATCTCGTATTTTATCAGATTAGCAGAAAACATACACAAGATAAATTTATCAAAAAATGCGGACAGTATCGTCTAAAATATATTAAAATATTTAAAACAAAGCTTAAAGGTTATAAATATTGTTCTCTCTTTTGAATCAAAATCATGCTGGTCACTCAAGTTTAAAGCTTCAGACTGGAATGATGAAGAGAGATGTGGTGAATTAATTTTATACCCGCCTCCCGATGATATAACATCTGATTACAAATCTCTTTATCAGCAAATTCTTTATTTTCTTTTGTCCGGGAGTGGTGAAAGAAAATATGAAGAAGATACTAATAACCTGCCGGGAAGATTTTTCCAGCCGGCAGAAAAATACATGTCGGGATTCATTTCCGAATGGATAATATACTCATCCGGTTTGCTTCCTGCATAGCAGTCAATCTTTATGTTTAACCCGTTGTTACCCTCAAGTTCCATTCTGTACAGGGGAGGAGAAGATGTCTTATAATTATCTGCTATCTGCCTCCCGTTAACCATGGCCAGCGAGTTCAAATATCCAGCTGTTTTCGCAGAATCAGCCAGCTTCCCGGCTGCTTTCCAGGCATTCCCATCCTTAAACAGAATAAAGCTGCTGTCGGCCGGGTAAGTAAATGTAATCTTTGTAATGTCATTAATATTTGCCTTTAAAATGGTTTTATCACGCCAGTCATCAAAACTTCCATTAAATGTGAACGAAAGGAAACCGTCCACAGCATAAATGTTTTTATCATTATAAAGTCTCACATATGATGTCACATGCAGGTTATTGCCGCCATAACCTGAATATTGAGAATTACCGGTCTGCTTATAACTTAATTTCCCGAACATTATATCCGAAAGCACTTTACCCCTTTTGTCAAGAAATTCAACTCTTGTTGCCAGACTGTCTGTCAGGTCATACTGTTTAGCTTCCGATTTACTGACAGAAGCCAGGCTCCGGGGTTTTATTCCAAGTACTTCCCCCATCATATTCCGCACTTCTCCGTCAACAGACCTGGAAACAATGTCTCCTTGTCTGACCATCCAGACCTTACCCTGCCTGTAAATCTCGAATTGTCCACCTTTTCCCGACCGCGGATGTATAATGATCTTTGAAACGTAGGAAGTATCGAAATCGGCAAGACTGTCTTTCAATGTGCCATTTGCCCCGGGTCTGTCAGCAAGGAAGGTAATAATGAGTATAAGAGCCAGTACGGCCAGGATAAACAAAAGTCTCTTGTTATTAAACCTTTTATTCATAATCTGCCTCCATTCTTTTTATACGCTTATTGCGATTCATCTGGATTCTTATCAAACCGTAAATTATCACAAGGACAACAGGAAAAAGGAAGTTAAACCATTTCAGGAATGTTTTCCTGCCATCGTCCAGTTTTTTGATTGGCCGTGACGTAATCCCTTTGGTTCTAAGTTCAATCAGTCCGGTATCATCAGAAAGCCAGTCGATAGAGTTAACAAGCAGGTTAACATTATCGGGAGGAAGCTGGCTTCCGTTGTTCATTCCGCCGATTGCAAAATCGCCATCGGAAATAATGATCATTTTTGAATTAGTCTTTCCTGCAAGTTTACCTTCGAGTATTCCTCCAACCACAAGTCCCGATTGCGGAAAGTCAGAAGACTTCCATTGCTTCTGAATATTAAAATAGAGCGGAGCCTTAAGTGTGCCTGACTTATCAGATGTAAAGGCCAGAGGTATAAATTTAACCAGGGAATCTTCGGAAAATGTAATGGGACTGGCGAATTGAAGACTTACAGATTCCAATCCCTTAGTAACAGGATTATCGGCAAATTTATGGATAACAGGAAGGTAAGGAAACTGAACCTGGGTAGTCATTGTAAAACCACCCTGTTGTTGCTGGATGCCGACAACACCGCAGCTCGCATCAATGATAAAACTACCGGGGATGGTGATCCCTTTCCTTTTTAACCAGGCCTCCAATCCGTTACTAACTGCAGCTCCTGAAGCATTCTGAAAATTGCCCTTTACACGATTAATTGCCAGAAAAATGTTTCCTCCTCCTGACAGAAAATTATCAAATATTGCCAGTTGCGAAGCAGGAATTGAATCCTGAGGTCTTATGATGGCAATAGTTTTGAATTTTGCTGGAATCGTTGTAGTATCTGTCAATGTAAGAGGTTCAACATCATAAAGAACACGTAATTCGGTATATACCTGTGCTATCTCATTAATCTCAGGTTCTCCGTGTCCCTGTATTATTGCTATTGAAGGTTTATTAACAACTGACAGTTTTTTTATCGCAGAAGAAAAAGCATATTCCATGGCAGATCCGGGTTGTATGAAAGGGATTTTTTCTTTCTCCTCTCCCATGGACACTACAGCACCCATAAATGCTTTCTGCTGTTTCACCTGGTCTTTATCCCTTACATTTATCATAACAGGCCGAACGCCATCTTGCACAGCTTCTTTTTCAAGCTCCGTATTTCCGTTGGGATTCACAAACCTGAAAACAACCATTCCTCCTGAGCGCCGGCCGTATTCAACAAGCATATCCCTGAGATTATCGGCTACACTTCTTATATTGGGAGGAAGATCTTCAGAAAAATATGCAGTTATTGTAACCGGTTTATCGAGATCCTTAAGTATGTCTTTTGTAGCCTGGCTCAATGTATATTCCCGGCCTTCGGTAAGGTCAATCCTGACACTGTAACTTGATGCAAGGATATTTACCATTATAATAATGACCGAAACCAGTATTATTGTTGATGATATTTTAAATGATTTCATCCCGTGATTACTTTTTTGAATTCATTTATCCCGTTATGCTTAATTGCTGTATGCATTTCTTTTTGCAAGAGATACTTCTGAAAGGAATAATCCCATAAAAATTATCGACCCGAAATAAACAATGTCCCGCGAGTCTACCACTCCTCTTGAAAGGCTTTCAAAATGGGTACTCAGGCTTAATGAATTGATGACACTACTCATAAAGCCTGTCATACTTCCTGCCACTACCTCAAAGATAACATGGAAGAAGAGCCCGATAAAAAGGGCAGTAAGAAAAGCAACTATCTGGTTGCTTGTAATACTGCTTGCAAACATACCAATACTGGCATAGGCAGCACTCATCAGTATGAGAGCGAGATATCCGCATAATGTGCCTCCTGCATCGATGTTCCCCAGGCGTGATATTGTTATCACATACGGCAAGGTAAAGGCCAGGGCAATAATAATAAGCAATAGTGTTGCTATATATTTGCCCACAATAACCTGGCGGTCGGTGACAGCCTTGGTAAGAAGCATTTCAATAGTCCCCGTTTTCTTCTCCTCAGATATCAGCCGCATGGTGAGTGCAGGTGTAAAAAAGAATAATGTCCAGTAAGCTATTGAAAAGAAAGTCTTCAGACTGGCCTGCCCGACAATGAAGATATCTGCACCCGAGATCCAGGTAAAAAAGCCGCTGAAGCCAAGGAAAAGAACAAGCATAACAAAAGCGATCAGCGAATCAAAAAAGGAGTTTAATTCTCTGCCTGCAATTATCCAGATTGTTTTCATGATAGTTTTTTTATAATTAGCTCGTCCCCGTATCCTTAAGCTTATAGGAAGTTGGTACACCTATACATTATGAGACACCCGGGGATAAGTGGGATTTTAATTAATTCATTGTAAGATTCCTGAAAATATCTTCAAGCTTTGCCTCAAACGGCGTCATTTCGGTAAGCACCCAGTTTTTGGCGACACAAAGACTGAAGATGTCTCTTCCAACGTCCGGGGAACTGCACTGAATATCGAACTTATTCATATTCCTGTCGGCCAATTCCACCACAGATACTCCTTTCAGGGAGTTAAGGGCCTTATATATAGTATCAGCATCACCATCTTCTATCTTAACCCTCAAAATATCAGAACCCCGTGCCTGTTTCCTCAGATTATCGGCTGTACCGTCGGCGACTATTCTGCCTTTGTTAATAATAAATATTCTGTCGCATGTAGCCTCTACTTCAGGAAGAATATGGGTACTAAGAATAACAGTCTTCTCTTTGCCCAGTTCACGGATCAGCTTACGTATTTCCGCAATCTGATTCGGATCTAACCCGGATGTTGGTTCATCGAGAATAAGTATCTCGGGGTTATGGATCATGGCCTGTGCAAGACCTACTCTTTGCTGATATCCCTTTGATAGTTCGTTTATTTTTTTATGCTTCTCCCTGTTAAGGCCCGTAGTCCTTATCATTTCCACTACTCTCGATGAAATAAGGGTTTTTTCCACACCCTGTACCCTGGCACAGAAAAAGAGGAAGTCGATAACCGGCATATCTTCGTAAAGCGGATTACTTTCCGAAAGATAACCTATATGTCTTTTAATCTCCAGGGAATTCTCTGTTACAAGTTTTCCACCAACAAACACTTTGCCTTCATCAGGTGCTAAATAGTTTGTGATTATCTTCATTGTTGTGGTCTTTCCGGCCCCATTGGGCCCCAGGAAACCGAGGATCTCTCCGGTAGCCACTTTCAGTGAGATATTGTCTACTGCCTTCTGATCACCATACCTTTTCGTGAGATTTTCGATAACGATATCCATAAGAAATAATTTTTCGAAAATTATACTTCAGATAAAAAACCTCGAAAATTATAATACGAAGAAGTAAGTAGAAAATACAGGGAGTTAAAGTTATGTTAAAAGTTATTTCCGGTGCTCTTTGAACGTGTCGCTTATCTTATCTGCAAAACTCTTGCCACCCAGGGCGGTTATAACTATAAGAAGAGCACTGATTGTAATGAATATTGTTGAAAACCCGATAATTACTATTTCCCGGGCCACGTCAAGTTCTACAAGGGCAATTGCCGAGAAAAAAATAAGGATGAGTATTTTAAAGAATTTGGCAATAAGAGATGACCTGGGTATCTCTTCCCTGTGCAGTGATTTGAAAACGGATATTTCAGTCCAGAAAGCAATGAGCCATCCAAGTCCGAATATTGCCACCGCTATAATTATCTTGGGAAGAAACATTATCCCTTTGCTGAGCAGGTCGGACAGCATTGTCAGTTTCCATGCAATCAGGGCGTTATCAAAAAACAATAAAAATATAAGTGCAAAGCCTATGTTACCTATCATATTATACAAACCGTACCTGACATCAGCCCTTGAAAATTCTGCCTGCCATCTTGAACGCCTCAGAAACCTGTCAACCCTCAACAGAATTGAAATCTGGATAAGTATCCTTTTGATTATCCATCCTATTATCCATCCAATAAGTACAAGCACGATACCCGCCAGGAAACTGGGCAGGTATGAAATAATATTATCTGCTAATCCGGTGAACTGATCCTGAACTCTTGTTTCCATGTCATGCCTCCGTTAGTTTTTTTGTTTTTTTAAATAATGATGCAAAGAAGGATTCTCTTTCTTCATATTCTTTTATCCACAGAACAGGGCAATCAACCTGTTCGGTTATCTCTCTTGCTATCGATTTGGCAAAGAGTAACTCAAAGAAATCACCTGTCATTCCACCCATCAGTAAAAGATCGCTGTTCAGAGACAGTTTGATTATCCCCTGTAGAATATCCGTATCAACGGCTGTTTCTATTTTGGCATCAATATTATTCTCTGAGAGGACTGTACTTACCTGGTCTATTTTTTTCTGCTGTTCTTCAATTGATGTATCAGGGTTAAATACAACACCAAATTTAATATCAGCACCAAAATATTCCTTGAGTGCCGGTGTAATCTCGGCTGCCAGCTGAGTATGAATGTCACCGCTGTATGGTATTAAAATGTTTTTGATCTTTCCCGGCCTTACCCTGCCATGAATGATGGCTACTTCTGTTGTGGATTTTTGAAGGACGGAATCAATAACGGAAGAGAAATATCTTTCAAAGAAATTGCTTCTTTTCTCCCTGTCCATTATAATAAAATTACAGTTTTCTTCAATGTATGTATCATATATACCTTGTGATATACGGTGTGATATCTTAATTATTGATTTTGAAGGGATGCCTGACTCGTCTGCCATGTTCTGTGCTTCAGTCATAAGATCATCAGCCTTATCGGTCTTTGTGATACCCCCCTTAAGCTTTTCGCCTTCGGCCAGTTCTACAATATACAGGAAAACCAGCCTTGCGCTGTGTTTTTTTGCAATTGCAAAGGCGATCTGTGCTATACTTGACAACTTGCTTTTATCTGAGAGGTAAACAAGTATGGTATAATCTTTCTTTGATATCTGCTCGAGAGTATGTACTTTCCTTATATGTTCCACTTCTCTCCCGGAAGCATAAAACCTGTAAACCAGAAGGCCCATACCACTCCAGATCAGGGTCACAACCCAGGCCAGTATACTGTACTTAAACATATAAATGGCAAGAAAAAGAAGTAATAGTATACCAGCAATTGAAAGATAGGGAAACAATGGAGTCGTAAATCCTCTGTCAAGATCTTTCCTTTTTTTCCTTAGATTAATCATGGCAAGGTTAACCTGCAGAAAAAGAAGCAGGAACATAATATCTGCCGCACTGGCTACATCCTCAATGGGAAGAGATACAGCCATCAGTACTATTATCACAAGGGATACCATTATAGCCCAGTGAGGAGTAAAGTTCCTGGGGTGTACTTTACTGAAAAAAGTTGGAAAATTGCGGTCGCGCCCCATAGCAAATGCTACCCTGGAAGATGAAAAAATTGTTGCATTAAGAGCAGATATAGTTGAAATCAAACCTCCTATAAGCAGCATTATACCGCCACCCCTGAAAAAATTCCTTGCCACGTCAACCAGGGCTATCTCCTTTTTCTCCGCCAGATAGGCCCAAGGTGTCATGCCGTCCGGTTTGACTGTCCCGATAGCTGTTATTGCCACAAGAATATAAATAGGAACAACTATAACAAGTGAAAGGAAAACAGCTCTCGGGATATTTTTACGGGGATTCTTTATCTCCTCTGAACTTTGAGCTATCACTTCAAATCCCTGAAAGGCTATAAATGTCAATCCCATGGCCTTAAAAACACCTGCATAGCCATTTGGCAAAAACGGGCTGAATGTTGTCTGCCAGTCCCCTTTCCTTATTATAAGTTCTATCCCGAAACCGATGAATATTAAAAGGATTATAATCTTTGTAATAGTTACAAGATTACCTATCTTACCTGTTTCTGATGCTCCTTTAAAATTGACGTATGCAAAGAGGATGGCTGTTCCGGCTGCAAGTATCTTCTGGGGCGATAAAAAGCCCCAGTGAGGCATTACAATGGCAAACTCGCCCAGTACATGTTCGAAATATGCACCGAAACCCAGTGCATATAAACTGCAGGCAACAGCATGAGCAAACCAGCTCATCCATCCCGACAGAAAGCCGTTCCACTTGGGAAGGCCTTCCTTAACCCATAAATAGCCTCCGCCGGCATCGTGATAACATGATCCCAGCTCTGCATAAGACATAGCAGTCAAAAGGGCAATTACAGCGTTAAGAATAAATGTAAGTATAAGGCCGGGACCTGCAACTCCGGCTGCAATACCTATCAGGACAAATATTCCTGCCCCTATCATGGCACCCACACCAATGAGAGTTGCATCCAGCAGACTCATCTCACGGGCAAGGCGGATTTCGGTATTAAGATTTTTCATCCTCGACGATTAGAATATGTAAAGATACTGATAATTGTCAATCTTTGCCCTCATATTGCAGGCTGATGCCTCAACAGACCCTCTTTTACCTGCTGTGAGCGCTATAATAAGCTTCTATCGGAAAACAGTATTTGGCTAATATTGTTTTAATTTTATACAAATGAAAAACGACCGTACAATTAAACGGTTAAGGTCATTTGACGTTTACAATAATAAATATTTATTTATCATGACTTTAAAAAGCATTAACCCACTCGACGGTTCAGTCAATGAAGTATTCGAAGAATACTCTTCAAAGGCTATTGAAGATATAATTTCGGATTCTGAAAAAGCCTTTGACCAATGGAAAAATACATCTTTTCCAACCAGGAAATCTTTGATGAAAAATGTTGCAGAACTTTTACATGCAAATAACAGGATGTATGCAGAAACTGTGACAAGGGAAATGGGTAAACCTGTGAGGGAATCGCTGTCAGAGATCGAAAAATGCGCGTGGGTCTGCGACTATTATGCAGAAAATGGTGAGGGATTCCTGAAGCATGACCTCATAAAAACAGATGCTGATATCAGTTATGTTAGTTATGAACCCCTGGGTACAATCCTGGGAATAATGCCCTGGAATTTTCCATTCTGGCAGGTTTTCCGTTTTGCGGCACCAACGCTGATGGCCGGTAATACAGTTATTCTTAAGCACGCATCAAGTGTGCAGCAGTGCGCAAGGCATATTGAGAATATTTTTAAAGACGCCGGGTTTCCCGAACCTGTCTTTAGAAATCTTGTGGCCGGATCGGGAAAAGTAAGAGAAATGATAGATCATCCTGCCGTAAAAGCTGTTTCACTTACCGGCAGCACCGATGCAGGCAGGATGGTGGCTGAAAGAGCAGGAAACAGGATTAAAAAATCAGTTCTTGAACTGGGAGGGAACAATGCTTTTGTGGTTCTCGCAGATGCAGATCTTGTCAGGGCAGTGGACACAGGCATTAAAGCCAGGATGCAGAATGCAGGTCAAAGTTGTATAGCTGCCAAACGGTTTATTCTGCAAAAAGACATTGCCGGTGAGTTTACAGATATGTTTAAAAAAAGGCTGGAAAGCTTAAAACAGGGAGATCCTTCCCTGGAAGAAACTGAAATCGGACCACTCTCAAGCGAAAAACAGGCAAAAGATGTTGAGGACCAGGTCAGGAGATCCGTTGACATGGGTGCCAGGATAATAAGCGGAGGAGTACGTAAAGGAGCTTTCTATTCACCCACTCTTGTAACAGAGGTAAAACCGGAAATGCCTCTTTTTAAGGAAGAGGTATTTGGCCCCGTTGCCCCTGTCACAATTGTGCAGAACACCGATGAAGCTGTTGAACTTGTTAACAGCTCTGAATTCGGACTGGGAGTGTCCCTGTTTACATCAGACACCAAAAGGGCGGAAGAATTAGCCCGTTACTTCTCTGATGGTGCAGTATTTATAAATGCACTTGTAAAATCAGATCCCCGGTTGCCATTTGGAGGAACAAAAAATTCCGGTTATGGCCGTGAGCTATCCGTTCAGGGCATACGGGAATTTGTAAACACTAAAACAATATATGTTAAGAGGCAGGGATGACCGGATTCCTAAAAGTATCCTTATTGCTTTTGCCCGTTATTAAGGTTAAAGGGAGTAACCTGGTAAACGCAATAGTTCAACCAGTTTGAGAAAAGGAGATTGGCATGGCTCCTCCATTTAACAACAGGATCCTGTGAAGGGTCATCATTCTGAAAATAATTTCTTGGTATACTGATATCCAGTCCCTTGTTAAGGTCCCTCTCATATTCAGCCTTAAGAGTTAATGGATCATATTCAGAATGACCTGTCACAAAGATCTTTTTCATATCCTTTGAGGCAACAAGGTAAATGCCGGCATCATCGGAGTCGGCAAGAATATCTAAATCGTCTATCTTTTCTATGTCTTCCCTTCTTACCTCCGTATAACGCGAATGAGGAGCATAGAATTCATCATCAAAGCCCCTTAGCAATACATTTGTCCTGTTATAAATATTATGCTTATACACACCAAACATCTTATCTTTCATCATATATTTCTGAATACCGTAATGATGGTATAAACCTGCCTGCGAAGCCCAACAAATAAACATTGTAGATGTAACATGCCTGTCGGCCCAGTCCATTATTTTCACCATTTCCTCCCAGTAGTCAACCTCTTCAAACCTCAGGTGCTCAATTGGAGCTCCGGTTATTATAAGCCCGTCATATTTGTGCCCGGAGATATCATCGAAAGTCTGGTAGAAGGCATCGAGATGTTCCTTCGGGGTATTTTTCGAAATATGCATCCTTGTATTGATAAGAGTGATCTCGACCTGCAGTGGTGTATTAGACAATAACCTGAGAATCTGGGTTTCGGTTGTGATCTTTGTAGGCATCAGGTTGAAGATAAGTATCCGTAAAGGCCTTATATCCTGGTGCACTGCCCTTGTTTCCTTCATCACGAAAATGTTCTCATCTTCGAGAATCCTGACAGCCGGTAAATTATCTGAAATATTCAGTGGCATGGCTATACAATATTAATTGTATTAAAAACGATTTTAAATAAGCTGTCAAAGTTATACAAATGATTTGCTTATACTAAGGTGATAATTCAAAATAATTCGAATCGGTGCTTAAACAACTGTCAAAACAGCTCACTTGTAACAATTATTTACCTTTGTAAAACAGGAATGTTAAAAATTGTTCAGGTAAATAATCAGTACCAGGTTCGTTATTCGATAACATGACCTTCTGTAAACTGTTTGATAATTATGAAACCCATACCCTTATTGCTATCCGGACTTGCTTTGATAATAGTCGCATCAGGCGCGGGAGACAAAGGCATATCTTATGACCTGACTCCTATACACTACAACATGTCGGAACCTGACACGATTTATGAACTTCCTTATGCACTACACGAGATATCCGGGATTACAAAAATTTCTGATAACATTATCGCATGTATACAGGACGAGAACGGAATTATCTATTTCTATAATATTGAAAATGGCAAAGCAGACAAAATGAGTTATTTCGCCCGGAACGGTGATTATGAAGGAATAACAAGTGCGGAAAATTCGCTCTGGGTACTTAGAAGTGATGGGGTGCTTTTCGATGTTACAGGATACCGGTCGGAGATTGCCGACTATAAAAATTTCAGGCTTGAGGTTCCGGCCCGTAATATTGAAGGACTCTGTTTTGACAAAGCCAATAACAGGCTGCTGATCGGACCCAAGGACCATTTTACAGGCAAAGAGGAAAGCAGGAAGAAAAGATTTATCTATGCCTTCGATCTTAAAACCAAAATGACCAGCCCCTTACCTGTTTTTACATTTAATATGAAAACGGTAAAAAAATTTGCAGAGGAGAATCATATTGATATACCTTACAAGCACAAAAAGAATGACAAGAAAGAACCTGATATAGAATTCAGGATATCCGAAATAGCAATTAATCCGGTGACAGATAAGCTTTTTGTATTATCAGGGATGGAACAATTGCTGATGGTTTTTAGTCTTAATGGTGAAATTGAATACATGGAAAAGCTTGATGATGATATTTATAAACAGCCGGAGGGGCTGACATTCCTTGACAATGGTGATATGCTGATCTCCAATGAGAGCAGGAATAAGAAGCCGACTATAGTCAGGTGCAACTTCAGGAAAGAAGCAGTAAAATAAAAGATCCCGCCGGTCTCCCGGCGGGATCTGATACTTTGCCTGACATGACTTAAACTTCAGTATCAGTCAATCAACCTATTTCTTAATCTCTACTACTGCATATTTTGTTACTTTCCAGAATTCCTCAGGGTTTTTAATCTCGATGTAGGCGATCTTATTGCTGTTATCCCTAATCATTTCGTAAGAATTAGTCGGATGATCAGTAACGAGTTTTGCATCTTTCGAATTAACCGGGATGGTCCTTGTTTGTGTTATGTCGATCTGTGCAACTGTTGTATCGCTGAAATCCTTCACCAGTGACTCTTTTCGACCGATTCCGAGGAAGCCGCCCTCCTTATTGAGTACACCTTTATCCTTAAGAGATTTATAAGTACCTGTAACAACAAATGCCGTATTCATTTCTTTTGTCTGGGCATTTATTGTATCATCCTTCTGGGTCATGGCAACCGCCATATCGCTTACTTTTCCATTCAGCTGATTGATCTGGAAATCCTTAGCTGCCAAGGCTGTTTTCATGTCAGAAATCTCAGTTTCACGCTGTGCCATAGAAGCTTCGAGTTCAGCAACCTTTGTCTGCAGACTCTTGATTGTGAGGCCCGAATGATTTAGCTGTGCACTCAGGGAAGCAATTTTCTTCTTATTCTTGTCAAGAAGTGTATTGATATATTCTATATCCTTGAGTACCTGCTGTTTTTTGTCTTTAGAGAATTCTCTGTCGGCTGAAGCAGTGTTAATAATCTTTTCTTTTTCCTTAATGGTTGCGAGATCTTTCTCGATCTGGTCGAATGTAAGAACCCATTCATTAATTACCGAATCACGTGATGTAAGTTGATCAGTAAACTGGGTTTTCTGATCTTCAAGCATGGAAAGGTTACTTGAGCGCTCATGCTTAACATAGGAATTAACCCATATTCCGCCGGCAATAAGAATAACAACACTTATAATTGCTGTTATAAGCACACCCATTGCTATGCCGTCTTTTCTGGCTTTCTTTTCTTTTTTCCACAGGGTAGCATTTTCGTCAAGAATATTGTTTTTACCCTTGTCGCCATTACCATTTTTTGTTTTTGGATCTTCAAAATTTTGCATTTGTTTTCCTCCCCTTAATTAATTGTAAATTTTGTTTCTCAATTTTTGCAGTTATTTTATAATATCCGGAATATAATCCCTTCAATAATATCATGCCTGAATGACAAAATACGTGCCGTCATTACCTCATGCGCTAAAGCATTGATTATATGCAGTATAACACAACCGAATAACAGGATTTACGGTTCAAAATGAGAATATATTCTCATTTTGAGAAAACAGAATTATGTTTTATAAGTAATATGGTATGTTTGAGATTTACTGGTCTTTTTCCTCTTTCAGAAGGCGGTAAATTGACGATACACCAATATCAAGTTTAGCCGCTGTTTTCTTAATATCGTTATTGTATTGTTTAAGTGTGGCTTTAATTATTTTTTCCTGGTAGTCCCTTAGTGTCATAGTATCGTCATTTACAAGGGACAGGGGATCATCGCTGTCAATAACTATGTCTGAAGCTCCGATCTCATCATCTCCTGAAATGGTCACGGCCAGTTCTACTATTGATTTCAGTTCCCTGACATTCCCGGGGAATGTGTATCCCATAAGTTTCTTTTGTGCGGCCGTTGACAGCTTCTTTGGTTTAAGATTATTTTCAGTACAGAAATTTTCAGTAAAGAAATTTGCAAGGATAAGTATATCACTGCCCCTTTCGCGCAAAGGCGGCAGTTCAATAGGCAATCCGAGAAGCCGGTAATAGAGGTCCTCCCTGAAATTGCCTTTTTTAACTTCTTCTCTCAGGTTTTTATTTGTGGCCACAACGATACGGCAATCGGTTTTGATGGGTTTGTTACTGCCTATCCTTACAATTTCCTTTTCCTGGAGGGCTCTCAGCAACTTAGCCTGAATGCCAAGCTCCATTTCCCCTATTTCATCCAGGAATATTGTTCCCTCGTCAGCTTCTTCAAACCTGCCTATTCTTCTTGAGGTAGCACCTGTGAATGCTCCTTTTTCATGTCCAAAAAGCTCACTTTCAACGAGCTCTGAAGGTATAGCAGCTACATTGACCGTGACGAAAGGCTTATCTTTCCGTGTTGAATTATAATGGATTGCTTTAGCTACAAGCTCCTTCCCCGTACCTGTTTCACCGGAGACAATTACTGTGATATTTGTCGACAAAGCTTTGGTGATCCTCTCATAAACCACCTTGATGGCCTCACTCTCACCCAGAATACTCTGCCTGAACTGGTACTTCTGTTGCACTTCCTTCCGCAAAGTGGTAATCTCCCGTTTTAAACCTATTCCATCCCGGATATTTTTGACTGTATTCAATAAGCGATCCCTTATATCATCGGATTTTGCTATGTAATCGTAAGCTCCCAGCTTAAGCAGGGCCACAACAGTATTGATATCCTCCTGCTCGGATATCATAATCACCTGGACATCCGAATTTTCCTGTCTGATTTGTGTTAGTATCTCAAGTCCAGTCATATCAGGCAGCCTGTAGTCGAGAGTTATGATATCAGGTGATTCATAAAGATTATTTAACAGTTCATGGCCCGTGGAAAAACTTCTCACTTCATAGTCGGGATTCGTTGTTAGTGTATAAACAAGAAGTTTGTTGTACCACTCACTGTCCTCAACTACAAATATTTTAAATGGTTTTTCCTCTATACCTGACATATGGCACACTTATGTTTCAGCCAAGATACAAAATTAATCCTGCCTTACAGTTTAAAAAACTAACTCATTTTAGAAATTTGCCCTTCAAGGATCAGTCTTATTTCCGAAAATTCCTTTATGGCCTGTGCCGATAGTTTACCAGCTTCACTATGATTAAGGTTGTTCTTACTATTTTTTTCGATAGCGGTGAGCAAGTTACAAAGTGTGACAGCTCCGATATGCCTGCATGGAGGCAGCAACCTGTGAGCAATATCAGCAGCCGTTTCATTTTTATTTCCTGATATGGCATCATCAAGCTCTTTCAAACCTTTTTCTGTTGTCTCAGTGAAAGAAACGATCAACTGTTTTACAAGTCTGTCGTCGTTTCCGGATATATGATATAGATTATTAAGATTTATCTTTCCTAAATCGGGGTCTGAAGGATCACTCCCATTGTCCTTAGCGGAAATATTATCAGGTTCTTTCTCCACAAGGTCTCCCTTTTCTTCCAAAGCTTCTGATCCGATTAAAACTGAAATCATAGCAGCCAGCAGTGCCTCTTCGGTAAAAGGTTTTGACAGGAAGCTGTTCATCCCGGCATCCTCGTATTTCTTCCATTCATCATTCATGCTGGCAGCTGATATACATATTACAGGCAGTTCTTCCCTGCTGAGGTTCATCTCATTCCTTATTATTCCAGTAGCTTTGAGTCCGTCCATATCAGGCATTCGGGCATCCATAAAAACCATATCAAAATGATTCTTATCCAACTGTTCAAGTGCTTCACTTCCATTTGAAGATTCACTATAGCTAATGCCCCACCTGTCGAGTATCATTTTAAAAAGCATCCTGTTATATTCCTCATCATCGACAATCAGTATCTTCAGTTTCTTAACCTCTTCAGGAACATCCAGGGGTACATTTATTTCGTTTATTATCTTTTCCTCATCTCCCTGTTTATAAGGAATATAACAGGTTATTCTTGTTCCATGGTTTTTTTTGCTTGCGCATTCAATGTTGCCATTATGTAGTTCAACAAGTTTTTTTACTATTGAGAGACCAAGTCCTGTACCGCCGAATTGCCGGGTTGTACTCATTTCCTCCTGTATGAAATCCTCAAAAACAGAGTTAAGTTTTTTCTCATCTATGCCAATCCCTGTATCTATCACCTCAACAATAAGATCGACATCAGGCAGTTTTTTTATACTGGCTTTTACAGAGAAATGGACTTTGCCCTTCTTTGTAAATTTTACCGAATTGCTAACAAGGTTGATAAGTATCTGTTTTAACCTGTAAGGATCCCCCAGGAGGATACGCGGGACCTCCGGACTTACAGAATAACTGAGTTCAGTCTCATCGCGCCTTGCCTGGCTTTCAAAAAGAGCGTACACATCCTCCATTACCTGGTCAATCCTGAAGTGCACTTTTTCAAGCACCAGTTTCCCGTTCTGCAGTTTAGAGAAATCGAGTATGTCGTTAATTATCCTCGACAGATGATCAGATGAGGATTTAATCACTTTCAATATTCTCCTAGTATTATCTTCCAGTCTTTCATGCATAAGCTGCTCGGCGAAACCGCTTATAGCCGTAACAGGTGTACGTATCTCATGGCTCATATTAGCCATAAACTGTTCCTTGGTCCTTGCAAGTTCTTCAGTTTCTTCCTTCGAAAGTTGCAGTGCAACCTGGTAATCTTCGGTCTTCCTGACAAACCTCACGATAATAAAAACAACAATAATTGCAAGCAGAGTCCCTGTTACGAGGAATAATGCAAGCCACATATATGTTTCATGGGCCTGCTGCTGAGCTGCCGATGCTTTTTGTCTCACAAGGTTGGATATTTCATTCTCTATCTTTGCAATCAGAACATAAAACTGGCTCTTTAGCTCACTGCTGGTATTAGCCAGTTCTGCCTCCCTGGCCATTATTTTTTCCTTTGTAATCCGATCCTGCATCTCAGCTTCCTGAAGATCGCTCTTTATTTCAACCTCACTTAACTTATTGTTATTTTTAAAAACCCTTTTCAATATTCCATTCTCGGCCTGCAGTACTTCATCAGGTCCGCTGTTAAGCTTGTCTGAAAGTGTTTTAAGATACTTTACAACAGCCTGGTTATTATTAAGATACAACAGCCTGTTCCAGATTACTATGTTCTCTTCAATAAGTTTGCTAATAGTATCTGTCTGTTGCAGCAGAATTGTATCTCCGGTACATTCATCCCTTAGTTTACTGACTTTTTCATCGATATGTGAAATAACATTGTAATAAGGTTGCAGATCCTGGTTATCATTTGTTATCGAATAAATACGTATACTGTTCTGGGCTTTTTCCAGGTCCATTGATATATCACGTATGCTCACGAGCCTTAATTCAGGATTTATATCAACATTTATCGAGGAAACAATTGTGGAGAGCTTCCTGTACGACACATATCCCGTAGCTGAAAGCAGCCCTACTGCCAGCAGCATTAATAAGCCGATCTTGAATTGTACTGAGTTTCTTTTCACCCTGTTTATTTCAAAATTCCTGATTATGCAAAGCTAACAAAATTTTTCTGTCAATATGCTGTATCACAATGTTCAAGACTTGCAGAATAAGATATTCCCGCAATTTCACATTATAATATAAACAACGGCAGGCAGGAAACCGGGAATCAACCGGGAATCAACCGGGAAATAGCCGGATCAAACGATGATAAACAGCCATTTATGGAATAATAATGAGCATTCTGTGACATATTTTTCTTAAATTTGATAAAAGACTTACATGGTGCTCTTTCTCTTTTTGCAGGTCATCATCTGACTTATTGTTTTATCGTCTGCCAGGTTTTTCGCGACATGCTCATTATGTAAAAACAGGTCAACAATGAAACTTGCTCTGACATTAATACTATCCGTGTTCGTTGCATTTGGCTTAGTAACGGCAGGGTTTACCATATATCAGGGCTCAGTCGAACGAGAGAAGCTTACTGCCGGTCTTGAAAAAAGGATAAAGGATGTAGCAGAGCATAATATAAGAATAGACAGCCAGTTCTTCTGCAGTACCGGGAGCGAGCGATTCGCTCATTACCACGACAGTATAATTAAAAACGAAGATTTACTGGGCCTTGCAATTTACTGCAGCAGTGATAGTCTCTTATGTACCGGCGATATTCGTCCTCTCCTTAATAATGCACTTAAATATCTTCCCTTATTACTATACACCAATAATACCCTGGGTGAATTCATCACAGCATCAGACAGGAAGATATACCAGTATATAAGACCATTCAGGAGTCCCGGTGGGATTAAAGCAGCGGTTATTGTATATGCAGATGCGGAATTTATTGACAGGGCCGTACAAAAGCTCTGGATACATAACCTTGTGAAGTGGGTTATCCAGGCCTCAATAGTGTCGTTAATAATCTTTTTAATCATAAAATGGGGCATATTAAGTCATATTAACAGGTTTGTAGCATGGTCGAAAGCCATGCGCACCGGTAATACAGAATACCATGACACACCCAGGACATCAGGATTCCTTGAACCGCTCCACGAGGAAATTGAAAATATAGCTAAAGCTATCAAGGAAGCTAAAACAAATGCAGAAGAAGAAGCGAGGCTCAGGACCAGTGCAGAGACTATATGGACACCTGAAAGGTTGAAAATAGAAGTCACCAATCTGCTTCAAAAGAGTAAAATGATTGTAGTTTCAAACCGCGAGCCCTATATGCATATCTATGATGGGAAGGAGATAAGGTGTATAGTCCCTGCAAGTGGTATGATAACAGCAATGGAGCCAATACTGAAAGCATGCAGTGGTTTATGGATAGCTGCCGGTACAGGTGATGCCGATCGTGAGACAGTTGACAAAGACGGCAGGCTTCCTGTACCGCCGGAAGATCCAAGGTACACACTCAAGAGAATATGGCTTACAAAGGAGGAAGAGGAACATTTCTATTATGGATTCTCAAATGAAGGTCTCTGGCCATTGTGTCATATAGCTCATACAAGACCCACTTTCAGGATCGATGACTGGAACTACTACAGGAAGGTGAATGAGAAATTTGCAAAAGTAGTGCTGGCAGAAACATCAGGTGAAGAACAACCTTTTATCCTTATCCAGGATTTCCATTTTGCCCTGTTGCCTGAACTTATTAAGAAGGAGAAGCCCGGAGCAAGGGTTGCAATCTTCTGGCACATTCCCTGGCCAAATCCCGAATCGTTTGGTATCTGTCCGTGGCAGGCTGAAATATTAAATGGTATCCTTGGAGCGGACCTCATAGGGTTCCATACACAATATCATTGTAACCATTTCATGGAAACAGTTAACAGAGCCCTGGAATCGCGCGTATCCTGGGAAAATTTTTCGATAAAGATCGGCAGCCATATAACTTTTGTCAAGCCTTTTCCTATCAGTATTTCGTTTACCATGAAGGATTATGACGCCAGCGACCTGAAGACAGATCCGGCAAAAATACTCTCAAAACACGGTATAAATGCCTCGTTTATCGGTATAGGAGTAGACAGGATAGACTATACAAAAGGTCTTATCGAAAAATTCCAGGCTCTGGAAAGATTTTTTGAAAAATACCCGGAATACACAGGAAAACTGACCTTTATACAGATAGGCGCCCCAAGCAGGACTTTTCTTAAAAGCTATTCCGATATGGTTGCGTCTGTTGAAGATGAAGCAGACAGGATAAATACAAAGCTGAAAACTAAGAACTGGAAACCTATACTCTTGCTTAAACGTCATCACAGCCATGAAGAGATAATTCCATTTTACAACTCTGCAAATTTCTGCATGGTTACCTCATTACATGACGGAATGAATCTTGTCGCCAAGGAATTTGTAGCATCAAGAACCCATAATGATGGCGTGTTGATTCTCAGCCGTTTTGCCGGGGCTTCCCAGGAATTACAGGGTGCTCTTGTAATAAATCCCTATGATATAGAGAAATCGGCCGATTCCATTAAGACAGCTCTTGAAATGAGCCTTGAAGAGCAAATACACCGAATGAAGCAAATGAGACTGATCATTATAAGGCAGAATATATTTTCGTGGGCGGCCGGACTTATCAGGACAATGGCCGCAATAAATTCCTGACCCCTTATTTTGTCTGCATCAAAAGAGTTATCGGCTTAATATCAATAATTTACTATATTTTATATGCTGTCACCTGACTGAGGCCGGAATCAAAAATTATCTGTTTCATATTCTTAAAACCAGCTGTTTTAAGCATGGTTGCAACCTCATCTATAGTATAGCAGTCGCCGGCATCAGTACCCACAAGCATGTTAATTGAAAACACAGCACCGGATAATGGTTCAGTCCTGTCGCTGTTCATCACCCAGTCCTGAATTACTATACGCCCGTTTTGATTAAGGGCCGCATAACATTTTTTGACCAGTGCCTGGTTGGTGTCAAAGGAATTACTATGAATAACAGCGGATAAAAATGTCAGGTCAAACCCACCGGGAAGATCATCTTTTGTGTAATCGCCGGTGCAGGTATCAATTTTCCCCTCATAGCCCTCCTCTTCAATAAATTTCCTTGTTATCGGCACCACGTTGGGCAAATCAAAAACGGTGGCCCTGGCATCCTTATTCAGTGACAGCATAGCCATTGAGAATGCACCCGACCCTCCTCCGACATCCAGTATAGATTTCACATCAGTAAGATCAATATTTTTCATCTGTTCCGGAGCCTGCTTCCTGGCCCTGTCATGCATGGCACTTATGAAGGACTGAAGCCACTCGTCACCACGATCATTAATTTCAGCACGATGAGCAGCTACACCTGTCCTTACAACATCCGAAAGATTACTCCAAGTCTTCCACAGATGGTTGGAATGCATAAGCCCTCCAAGATAGTCGCGACTGTTTTTTGAAAGATATGTACTGCTTTCCGGTGTATTAAAATACTTCCCGTGTTTTTTTGCAAGAAACCCCAGGGAAACCAATGCATTAAGAAGCCTCTCACAAGCCTGTGTATCGAGATCAAGTTCCTTTGCTATGGTGGCTACTCCGGATCCTGACTCATCAATATTTGTAAATATGCCAAGCTCTACTCCGCTGAGCAGTATCCTGCTCTTCTGAAATGACGATGCCAATTCTCTTATTTCCCTTGCATTCATAATAAATACCGTTTAGTCAATCCTTCCATGCTTTAAACATCCTTAGGTAAAATAAACCTGTCATATAGGAATAACAAGACACTGCCCAAAACAGCTATACCGGTAAAAATGATCCAGATATTAGATGGATGGTATGTATTCCAGAGAAATTTATCAAGCTTTGCGGCATCCATGTTAAGAAGGGTCTGTGCCTTTTCAAAAAATTCGTTTTGTGTAAGCCCGTCGGGGCTCAGGACAATGCCCCTTGACTTAAGAGCTTTTTCAAGCAACCAGTACTTATCGGCAATAACTTCGAAAGGCTTCCCTGATATCCATCCCGCCAGGAAATGCCCTAGAGCTATTGGCAAAAAAGAGGTTCCCATATAAAGGGCTTTTTTATCGGGAGGTGCTATCCTTCCCACATATTCGGTGTACTTGGGTGATGAAGCCATCTCCCCAATAGCAAAAATAAGAACACCAAGTATAACAATCCACGGATTCCTTGTTATAAACATGAACAATAAACCTCCGCCAAGAATTGTTATCCCTGTTATCATGGAATGAATTGGTTTAAGTTTCATGCTCAGTGATGAGATATAAATCTGTAACACGATGATAAAGAAAGCATCGAGACTCGTTACCGTAGGAGCTGTTATTGTACCCGGAGCTAATCCGAAAAACACCGACAACCTGTCCATATTGACCCATTGATCGAGGAATACGGGGAAAGAGTAATAGAGCTGATTAAAGGCTGTCCAGAATACTGCCATAATAAGCAGAAAAAGGTCATACCGCCAGTCAGTTAGGGTGGCAAAAATATTTCTGAAAGCAATACCGACATTATTTAAAAAAGTCTTGTCAGAAGGTTGCCTGTCCGGTTCTTTGAAAAAGAAAATAACGAATATAAAGTTGATGGCTATTGTAACGATAGACATCAGGAAAACCAGATGCCAGCTGACTTTATAAAGGAAGCCTGCGATAAACGGACCTATAAAACCACCGACATTGACCATCATATAGAAAATTCCAAAACCGATGGAAGCTGTTTCATTGTTTGTGGTCTTGGCAATCATGCCCGATATAATAGGCTTGAACAGGGCTCCTGCCACGGCAAGAAAGATATAAGCAGCAAACACCATTGTAAATGATTGTGATGTGCCAACCATAAAATAACCTGCCACATATGCTATAAATGAAAGAATAAGCACCTTTTTAAACCCAATCCTGTCGGAGATGGCCCCTGTTATCAGAGGAAGAAAATACAGGAGCATTGAACCCGTTCCGATTATTAATCCTTTCTGAACCTGGTCAAAACCAAGTGCCCCGGTATCTTTTGATAAAGTAAGGTATAGAGCGAATGCATTATAAAACCCGTACCAGGCCCATCGCTCAAATAATTCCATCATATTGGATATCCAGTAGACACGGGGTAATTTTTTCAGTACTTGTTTGAGGTTACTCATACTAACTATGATTATTATTTATTGGACAATAACAGTTTTCACCAAAATTGAAAAAACACAAAGGGGAAAAATTAAGAAACCACATTTCCTTCTTATCACAAATTAAAGTATAAACCATTGATGTGATAAAATTGAACCTGCATCACCGGTTCAATTTTTCGTAAAGATGTAAAAAATGTTATTCGACTGCAATTTTTACGAGACTGAAATATTGCAATGATGATTAAAATTGTGGCCGGTACTTCAAATTAATGATATGAGACTGCCTGCAAGGATTGTTTTTAATATGTGAAACCAAGTTTTGTAAGTCCAGCCCGAACCTCGGGAGCAGACATAAATAAATTCCAAAGGAGACCTGTCCGGTAGTTCTCAATCATACAAATAATTGGTCCCTGGTCGATGGCAAGGGTAGAGGTGGCCCACCACCCTTCTTTTACATCGAAAGCATCGTAGAACCCGTAATTGCCCCATAAGTGGTTGCCAAGAAAATAATAATCAGTTTTCAAAGCATTAATGGATTGTAAAGGAGTATACGGCATTGCAGATATAGCCGCTGTAGGTGTTATTACACCAAGGTCATTTGTAGGAGATTGTGCATTGTAACCCCATGGATTATCAGAAGCCGATAATCCCCATACAGATGTACCATAGCCCGGATATTTGAGGGGATTTGCAACGCAGTAGTTCCAATTAATAAGAGACTGGTTTACATTTTGTTCCCAGTAATCTGCATACTGGTCTTTAAGGTTGCGCGGATCAAGTCCCAGAAATGAGTACTGAGTGAAGAATAAGGGTCCTCCATAGTCGCCTCCCAGCGGAAGTACTATGCCGTAATATGACTTCCCGTTAACTATTCCTCCGTTATTGGCATACCCGTTGGTATAAACATCGCGAGTTATCGGGTGTGTTGGAGAAGAAGCAGCAAGGATATAAGTAATAAGAGTCTCATTATAACCCTGTATTTTAAGAGTGTATCCGTAATCCGGAGACCATAACCAGTATAATGTCTTTTCACCGTTTGTAAACCAGTCAAATTCAACGGCTTTAAAGAGATCATTGATCCTTCCGATATCATTTTTTTCCTCTGTTACAGTTGAGTCAAGATATTGTCTCATACAAAGAAGACCCTGTATCATATAGGATGTCTCCACAATATCTGCTCCATTATCTGTAGAA
Source organism: Bacteroidales bacterium (assembly GCA_046706305.1). Lineage (GTDB taxonomy): Bacteria > Bacteroidota > Bacteroidia > Bacteroidales > VadinHA17 > LD21. The sequence goes on along the minus strand of JBJKPQ010000157.1, from coordinate 5,743 downwards.
CTAAAAGGCTGTGTTTTACCTGTTATGCCGTTAAGCCAGTGAGGCCAGGCACCATGGAAACGATCGCATGTTTCCAAAAAGCCAAGTATCTTTTCTAATCTTGCCAGACCGTCCGCTCTTGAAATAAAACCCCTGTCCATTGCAACTATCATTGCCATAATACCAAAACCAGAGCCTCCTGTCGTTACGATGTCCCCAGAGGTATTCCTTTCACGGGCCATACCACTCGATGGATGACCGAAATCCCAGAAATATTTAAATGTCTGTTTTTGTACAAGTGTCAAAAGCTCATCATCAGTTAGTACCGGAAACTGGTAGGTAGAATCTAAAGATGTATAGAAACTGTATGATGCTCCCTTAAAATTATAGCCTTCGCGTGATACCAGTGCTGAAGAAATATTGAAATTATATGATGCAAAACCTGCTGCTTTTGTTTCAGAAGCAGCTGTGACTGTCATACTGTCGGTTGAAAGTGTTAAAGAGAGCGGGGGGCCGCTAAATGAAAATGAAGATTTATATGTATCCGGATTCAGTGCCCTTGAGAATTTAAACTTAAAGATCAGACCAGCGGGGTTGATATTCTGAAGAGCTACAGTTGTAAGAGGTATGCCGTTAAGGGTTGCAGAATCTATAACCATTGAACCTGCAACAGTTGAAAAACCAAATTGTATCCCTGCAAAAGTCTCACCATTCAGACCGCGCAATGATGACAAAATTTCCAGCGTGTAATTGTCTGAATACTGAAGCTGTGTTACCGGAGTAAGAATAAGTGTTGAAGAAGTGCCTGATAATGAGACGGTGTAGGATATTTCATTACCAATTGAATCCTTCAGCAGGATGTTCTTATAAACAGATACAGTATCCACCTGGGTATTAAATTCAATTATCAGAGGTTGATCAACAGGCACATCATTTGTGGTACCTGTAGTACTAAGGGTGAATGAGCCTATTTTAACACTGCTGAGTTGAATCAGCGCACCATTACTGTTTGCTGGTGTATCTTTCCTGCATGAAGTGGCTGAAACAAGTGAAAGGGCAAAAAATAAAATAAATATTCTGTATTTCATGAGCAGATAAGAAAAGAGGTTGTCTCAAATGGCCAATAAACTATAAAACCGTTTTGGTTAAACATAAATAACCTTGAGACAACCTCCCTGTACATACTTAAAAACTAATTAGGTTTACCTGAGTTATACATCAGTGTGATAACATCGGGTGACAAAACTGAATGATAGATAGCAACATCATCCAGAAGTCCCTGGAAATGCCCGTTGGCAGGATTTGAGTAATCGGCCCAGCTGTCGGGAACAGTAGGATCTACTTTATCCTGGATAAAGCCGAAAACAAGTGCGTTATTGGCAGAATTTCCGGCAAATTTCAATCCTGTTGCATTTAACAATGGGACCGGATAAAGGTTGAAGTCCTGTGCCTTCATTTCCTGGCCATTAATGTACATGGTCCCGATTTTAGTGGTATGGTCGTAGGTGCAGACAACATGAGCCCATTTCTGTGCCAGCAGGCCATTAACGCCTGTTCCCCCGCCTGCTACGAGGTTTTTACTGAAAGTCCAGCCCTGCCATCCACCGTTATCCTTTGTAGCGCCGAGTCCGTCGAGCCACAAATCCTGTGAAGCTGTTGTACCGTCGCTTATGCTGTATTGTGCAGCCAGTTTGCACTGACCTATCTGTGCATTATCCCCGGTACCGTACACATTGCTGTTATATTCAAACTGGAATCCGAACCATGCAGCCAATCCGAGTACAAACTGATCACGTTTAGCAGTAGTATCATCTTTCATCCAGAAGCTTATGGAAAAATCCTGGGAGTTTTCCAGCATGTCTCCGTTGGGGATTTCTATCAGAGAGGTTGTTCCGTTAAACTTTGCTGCCTGTCCGGAAGCGGAATTACGTCCGGTAACATAAGTAATGTCGGTAACTCCACTTGCACTTGGGTTATATGTTCCTGTCTGATCATTTGCATTACCGTCGAAGTTCCAGTAAGCAACCATACCGGCAGGCAGAAATGTACCCTCTGTAGTAAAGGACCTGTTTACGGAAGTCAGCATCTCACCATTAGTAGCTTTTAAACCAGATGTGATGTCGAGCTTATACAGGGCACCATTAGCCAGAAGGTTTGAAGGAGTTATTGTAACGATCTTTCCCGAAACATCTATATTTAAGGGGATAGATACATTATCATAATCCTCGGTAAGGGTTATGGTGCTTGCTGTTGCAGTTGACGCATCAACCTCGGTTGAGAAAGTTGCTGTAATTGTCGGATTAACAGGAACATTGGTAGGTGCTGCAGCCGCATTTAAATCTATGCTGCCAATCATTAATGTTCCCAGGTCAAGCGGCGCAGGGCTGCTTTTTTTACAACTGTCCAGAAATGCGATAGCCGTAATCATCACAAAGACGCTAAGCGTTAAAATCTTTCTTTTCATGCTTTTCATTAATTTAGTTGTACATAAAGTATTGAATTCTTTTAATAATTAGGATTCTGAGTCAATGATCCCTGTGAAATGTCAATCTCACTCTGGTGTATGGGTAAAAGTTCATTTTTACCCTGAACGAAACCAAGAGGGCCAAGTACTGAAGCCGCCCTTCCTGTTCTGACAAGATCCCAGAATCGTTCTCCTTCCAAAGCAAGTTCGTGTCTTCGCTCGAGGTAAATTTTATCCCTAAGCTGGCTCTTATCAGTTACAGTAACATCAGGGAGTATGGAATTGTTCCCTTCTCTTGCCCTTTTCCTTACCTGGTTAAGGTAAATAAGAGCTTCTGAAGGTTTGTCGTTCTCATTAAGTGCTTCGGCTGCCATAAGTAAAACATCGGCATATCTTATAAGCCTCCTGTGACATCCCCACTGTGAGGGAGTGTCATTTCCCGGAGTCCATACTTTCCGGTTATAACACTGAATATTAACAGTATCTCCATTCTGGTCGAGTGTAATTACCGGGTCATTCGCTGGCGAAGGATCGCCCTGAATATAAACACCGTCGATAGTATCACCCAGGTCAATAATTGTACCTTTCAGACGCGGATCACCGGGTTCAAATGATTTTCTTAAATCGATTGATGGCCTGTTAAATCCCCAGCCCCGGTTAGGCACTCCCCTCACTCCCTGGGTATTTGCATACTGGGCTCCTCCCCCGTTATAGTCTTCCACGCCAAGGGCTCCCACCTCAAAAATAGATTCCACACCGTTATTCCCATTAACCCCGTTTGCATCAATAAACCTTGGCTCCAGTGCATACTCATTCGACAGGATAACTTTCATGGCATATTTCTCCGTGTTTACAAAATCACCCCTGAACAGGTACACCCTTGCCAGGAGAGCATCAGCAGCTCCTATTGTTGCTCTTCCAAGATCAGCAGAACCAAGTTCACTTTTCTTTGTAAGATGAGCTTCAGCATACATCAGATCTGAAATAATAAGACTATATATCTCATCCGTTGAGGCACGCCCCAGGTGAAGAGGCGGGTTGGAAGTAGTTACTTCAGGAACACCTCCCCAGGCACGAACCAGGTCAAAATAGAAAAGAGCCCTGAGAAATTTTGCCTCTCCAACATACCTGTTCCTTAATGTGGTATCCATGGAAATGGATGGTACCTTTTCAATTACAACATTTGCCCACTTGATACCCTGGTAAAGGGTGGCCCACCAGCGGTCCAGACCATCTCCTGTTGTATTGAAGGTAAAGTTATCATAGGCTCCGACAGTAGATAACTGATCATTGGTATTACTTCCTTTGTAGGCATCATCTGACATGATATCCAGAATGGGATATCCTCCGGAATTATAATACCAATTCCTTACGGCAGCATAAACTGCATTGGTAGCCTGTAAGGCATCAGCAGGGGAAACAGGAAAAGAAGCCTGTGTCAGCTCACCTTGGGGATCGATCTGCAGAAAGTCTTTTTTGCAACCTGTAAGCAGCAATATAAGGATGAGGGATGAAAAGATTTTTATTTTCATAACAATCAGAATGTTAAATTAATGCCAAAAGAATAAACCGAGGTTACAGGATAAGTGCCATAATCAATCCCGTTGGAAAGAACATCCGAGCTTCCAATCTCAGGAGTATAGCCGGTAAACCTGGTTAGTGTGTAAATATTGGATCCCTTTACATAGACCCGCAGTTGTTTAACCGATATTTTCTTTGTAACAGCTTCCGGAAGGGTATAGCCCAGAATTACATTTCTTAAACGTGTAAAAGAGCCGTCCTGAACAAATTTATCGGAAGGAAGGTAGTTATTGCCACCATAAGTGGCTCTTGGCTCGGTGTTGCTCGTCCCCGGTCCAGTCCATGCCCCAAGAACATGTTTTTCCCAGTTATAAGGGTCAGGTCTGACAACTTCCTTTGCATTAAAAATTTTATTACCGTATACTCCCTGTACCTCCACGGAGACATCAAACCCCAAGAAATCGAGACCTGCATTGGCACCTAAAATGAACTTTGGAACGGGTGATCCGATATATGTACGGTCGTTCCCATCAATCTTACCATCATTGTTAACATCGACAAAACGTAAATCACCCGGGACAGCTGTGGAAAGATGGGGATATGCATTTAATTCCTCAACAGACTGAAAAACACCGTTTGTCCTGTAACCATAGAAAGCACCGATAGGAAGACCTACCCTGCTCTGGGTAACAGGAAGCCCGTTACCGAGATATCCCCCGTACAATACTGAATCTATACCACTGCTCCCTCCTATTTTTAATACTTCGTTTTTAAGTACAGAACCAACAACCGAAACATTATAAGACACCTTCCCTGCTTTATCCTTCCATGTAATCTTACTTTCAAATCCTGTGTTCTTTACAGCAGCAGCATTAAAATCGACATGTGCTCCCGATCCGTTTCCAAGGTAATCGGGAGTTGACAGCGGAATAAGTATGTCGTTTGTTACACGATGATAATAATCAAATTCCCCCGAAAGTTTATTCCTGAAGAACCCTATTTCCATTCCGGCATCGCCCTGTGATGTATTTTCCCATTTCAGGTCGGGATTACCGGACACTGAATAGGTGACAGCTGAATTTGCCGCAGACGGAATACCAAATACCGTCACAAGGTTTTGTGTAAGAGAATACTGCTTATCATAAGCAATCTTATCATTCCCTATGATACCCCAGCTGCCACGTAATTTAAGGTATGAAATAAATGGAACCTTGCCCATAAATGGTTCCCTTGAAACAATCCATCCTGCTGCAAAAGAGGGGAAATTCCCATACCTGTTAGCCGATCCAAACTTGGATGATCCGTCACGTCTGAATGTTGCTGTTAAAATATATTTTGAATTGTAAGTATAATTGGCCCTGAAAAGGTAGGAGATCATTGAGAAATTCTGACCCGGATCCACACCATTGGATATGCTGCTCAGGGTGTTTACCTCATTGTTGGGATCATAAATATAATTGGGATTGAAATACCAGAAATCCGGGGAGGTACGGATAATGTTCTTACCCGACATTGAAAAAAACTCCGAAGATGCTTTCTGCATAGTATAACCTGCAACTGCATTCAATGCGTGCAAACCGAATTTCTTGTTTAAGGTAACAGTGTTTTCCCATAGCCAGGTAATATTATGGCTGTTACCCTTGTTAAGTGTATTAAGCAGATTCTGCTGCTGCGAGGATACAAAATATGCAGGGGTAAAACTTATTGCCTGGTTATAACCCGCATCAATACCAAAACTTGTTTTTAATTTCAGGTCCTTATCTACTGTTGCCTCTGCAT
>JBJKPQ010000156.1:0-25078 GCA_046706305.1 Bacteroidales bacterium | reverse complement strand
TTAATAGCCTTGTATCTTACAATTTTAAGGCGTTAAAATTAACTCAAATTTGCCTATTTGCTTTATAACGAACCAAGAATGTCAGCATCGTGATGCGGCATAACCCCGGAATTAACCTGCTAAGCATCCTGCTTATTCTTTAGCTTCGAAGATATAATCACCGGAGCCGGCTTCCATTACAATTTTATTTCCATCTGTCTTGATGTTTTCAAGATTCTTATTGTCCCTGAATGACTTACCATGTTCTGTAAGATTTTCAGCGTTTACACCCGGCAGTGTTATCGTGGCTATTGTATTAGCAGGTATTTTCACTGTAAATATTATTATGCCGTCTTTTCTTTCCCAGCCCGATACGATAGTCCCATAAGGACTTTCGAAGGTGGCTTTGCAATAATCCATTTTAGTTGTAGGGTGCGGCTGAATAAGGATGTGTTTGTATCCGGCATCCTTTGTGTCGATACCGGCTGCAACCCTGTACATCCAATCACCTATTGCTCCATAGGCATAATGGTTAAAGGAGTTCATCCCGGCATCTTCAAAAGTGCTGTCCGGTTTTTCGCCATCCCATCTTTCCCATATGGTAGTTGCCCCCATTTTTACCGGGTAGAGCCATGACGGATAGGTCTCCTGAAGAAGAAGATCATAAGCAACATTTGTATAGCCGTTATCAGACAGAACATGACAGAGATATGGTGTACCCAAAAAGCCCGTTGACAGATGATTGCCCCGGCTTTTTATATCTGCAACAAGAAACCCTGCAGCATCATGGTCAAGATTCTCAGGCAGCAGGTTGAACATCAGGGCCAGAACATATGAGGTCTGTGAGTTTGTACCTACTCTTCCTGCTTTTGTTACATACTGGTATACAAAAACATCTTTTATCTTATTAAAAAGATCTGTATAATTTTTTTCATCATCTGTTTTGCCAAGTACAGCTGCCGTCCTGGCCAACAGGCTCGTCGAGTATGCAAAGAAGGCAGTAGCAATAAAGTCGTGGTCAGTATATCCGTCTGGTTCGGTATGGTTATTAACAGGAGGATGATAGAAAAGCCAGTCACCATATTTGCTTCCTCCTTTCCAGATATAACTACTGCCGGCCTTTTTTCTTATATATTCAACCCAGGCCTTCATGCTTTTATACTGATTCTCCAATATTTGTTTATCCCCGTATACCAGGTACATGGTCCAGGGCGCTATAACAGCCACATCTCCCCATCCTGCTGATGGTGCAGCTTTAACTGCATCCTGCCTGTTAAGTACATCCGGGATAACATCAGGAACTTCTCCTCCGGGTTTCTGATCGGCTGCAACATCTTTAAGCCATTTGGTAAAGAATGCAGAAACATCAAAGTTAAATGCAGCGGTCCGGCAAAATGCCTGTGCATCACCCGTCCAGCCCAGTCTTTCATCTCTTTGCGGACAATCAGTGGGTACATCAACAAAATTGCCTTTCTGACCCCATTGAATATTATGCTGCAACTTGTTAACAAGGGGGTTTGAACATTCAAAGTTTCCGGTAAGAGGCATGTCGGAATGAACCACCATGCCTGTTAGATCGTCGGTTGTAAGCTCTTCCGGATAACCTGTAACTTTAACATATCTGAATCCCATGAACGTAAACCTTGGCTCATAAATCTCTTCACCTTTTCCTGAAAGTGTATATGTAAGCCGACACTTTGCCGAGCGCAGGTTTGCCGTGTAAAACTCTCCGTATTTGTCTAGCACCTCGGCATGGTTAAGAGTTACTACTGTTCCTTTTGTTCCTTTTACTTTTAGCCTGATCCATCCGACCATATTCTGACCCATGTCTGCAATCAAATCACCCTTTGGCGTACGGAAAATCCTTACTGGCTTTATTTCTTCCGTAACTTTAACAGGATAGCTTTGAGATGAGATCAGGTTACTGTTATCATAATAGCCTGTTTGAACCTTTTTCCAATCAGAATCATCATAACCCGGGCTATCCCAGCCTGAAAGTATTTTTGTAGCATCATATGTCTCCCCATTATATATATCATCCATCCTTATTGGTCCGTTGTTGGTTGCTTTCCAGGTAGCATCGCTGATAATAGTTGTCTCGGAACCATCATTGAAGCGGATTACCAGCTGCATGAGCAGTCCAAGTTTTTTCCCGTAAATTGCCCAGTTGTCACCCCACCCAAGAGTACCCCTGTACCAACCATCTCCAAGGACAGCACCAATAGCATTTTTACCATTTTTAAGCATGCCTGTAACATCGTAGACCTGGTATTGAAGGCGTTTATGGTAGGATGTCCAACCCGGTGTCAACACCTGGTCACCCACCTTTTTCCCATTGAGATGTAGTTCATAGAAGCCGTGGGCTGTGGCATATATCCTTGCACTTGCAATGGTCTTTCCCAGTGTGAATTCTTTCCTGAGATATGGTGAGGGGGAGTATTTGAGAGTGTCTCCCGGCAGTTCAATCCATTGTGCTTTCCATTCATCCTTTGAAAAAAGACCCGTTTCAAAAAAGGCAGCTTCACTCCATCCTGAAGTGTTACCTTTATTATCCCACACTTTCACCTGCCAGTAGTAGCGATGACCCGATTTTAAATCCTTTCCGTCGTATGGTATGAGAACAGATTCCTCTGATTCTGTCCTGCCGGTATTCCAAACTATGTCCGAAGAGCGAAACGAGGCATTTGCTGATACTCTGATGGAATAAGCTGTCTGCATAACACCATTTTCACCGGAAATTATTTTCCATGAGAATCTGGGATGGGAAGTGCCGATACCAACAGGGTTAGTTTTATGTTCGCATGAAAGGTCGCTGACAGCGGACCCGCGAGCATTAATAGCAGAACATATACATAAAAAAGCAACAATAAGTCTGAATGATTTCATGAGTGAAACAGGTTTAGAAATAATTATCAAGATTATAAAAAAATGTCTTAATAAAAAAGTCCTGCAAATAGCAAATTCGTTACCGAAAGTTTTTAAATTGCAGTTTACAATAATCTTAATCTGACAATGAATCCTATTGCTGGTATATTACTTATCGCACTGGGCAGTGTGGGTGCTGCAAGTTTCTATGTGCCATTTAAAAAGGTTAAAATCTGGGCCTGGGAATCTTACTGGCTGAGTCAGGGAGTCGCAGCATGGCTTATTGCTCCCTGGGTTTTTGCCCTGCTTTTTGTTCCTCATGGCGAACTTTTCAGTATTATAAGGGAATCGCCCGTATCTGCAAAGCTTATGGCTGTATTGTTCGGTGCATTATGGGGATTCGGAGGCCTAACATTCGGGCTAAGTATAAGATACCTAGGTGTAGCTCTCGGACAGAGCATTGCACTGGGCTTATGCGCTGCTTTCGGAACACTGATTCCACCGCTTGTTGCAGGAGAAAACCTTTTTTCTTCTACATCCGGTATTCTTACAGTTACTGGTGTGGCAATAACTGTTGCCGGCATTGCCGTGATAGGGTATGCAGGTTCCCTTAAAAGCAGGGAAATGACCGAAGAGGAGAAGAAAGCAGCAGTAAAGGAATTTGCTCTCAAAAAAGGTTTATTTATAGCAGTGTTTGCAGGAATAATGAGTGCCTGCTTTAACTTTGGATTTGAAGCAGCTAAACCAATGGAACAGGTAGCACTGGCACATGGCACCAACCCCTTGTTCCAGAAAAACCCGTCACTTATTTTTATACTTCTCGGAGGTTTTGTCACAAACCTTTTCTACTGCGGTTACCTTAATATTAAGAATAAGACTTACAGGGATTATTATACTGTTTCGGGCCCTGTTTTTCTCAATAACATGTTTTTTACCTTTCTTGCCGGTTTCCTGTGGTTTCTTCAGTTTCATTTTTTCGGAATGGGATCAAGCAAACTTCCTCAGGGTATGGCTGTTTTCGGATGGAGTATCCTGATGGCTCTTAATATTGCCATCAGCAATATCTGGGGTATCTTTCTTAATGAATGGAAAGGAGCAGGCAGAAAGACTGTATTTATTCTTATTATCGGGATTATAATACTGATCTTGTCAACATTTGTAGTTAAACTTGGATAACAGCTATGACAACAAAAAGATTCGGTTTTAAAATGCAACTTCTTCCTGGTTACAGGGAGGAATATAAAAAACGCCATGATGAGATATGGCCGGAACTGCTGGAGTTGCTGAAAAAGCAAGGGATCTCCAATTATTCTATCTTCCTTGATGAGGAGACCAATACCCTTTTTGCATTTCAACAACAAACAGGAGATCATTCAGCACAGGATCTTAGCAGTTCGGGGATAATGAAAAAGTGGTGGAACCATATGGCAGATATTATGGAAACCAATCCCGATAATTCGCCTGTATCGGTTCCTTTAAGAGAAGTGTTCTTCATGGAATAATACTCAACACGAAAGGATTATATGCCTCTTTTGTGATTCATGGATTTATACACTGAAAGGCAGAAGTTTTTTGCAGCTATAAAATCAATCAAACAAAAATTACCGACATGAAAAAGAAACAAACAGAACAAGCTTATGAACTTGCGAAACAACAGTATGCGCAGATAGGTGTGGATACAGACAAAGTCCTTTCTGTTATGGATGAAATTAGTATCAGCCTTCATTGCTGGCAGACTGATGATGTCGGTGGTTTTGAAAAACCAGATGCTGTACTTGGAGGCGGAGGTATACAGGCTACCGGAAATTTCCCGGGTAAAGCAAAAACAATTGAACAAATGCGGGCCGATCTGGATATGGCTATGTCGCTGATGCCAGGAATACAAAGACTTAATCTGCATGCTATATACGGTGAATTCGGAGGCAAAATTGTCGATCGCGATCAGATCGAAACAAAACATTTCCAGGGCTGGATCGATTGGGCTAAAGAAAGGGGCATTGGTCTTGATTTCAACTGTACCTGCTTTTCTCATCCCTATGCCGACGACGGCTATACTCTGTCAAGCAAAAACGGAAAAATTCGCAGTTTCTGGATTGAACATACAAAAAGATGCCGGGCTATAGCAGCTGATATGGGAAGACAGCTCGGCACACCATCAGTGCATAACATATGGATTCCTGACGGAATGAAAGATACAGCTGTGGACAGGTTTGCCCTTCGCAGAATACTTAAGAACTCGCTCGATGAAATATTCGCTGAAAAATATCCTGCAGCATACCTTAAGGATTCTGTTGAAAGTAAACTTTTCGGTATTGGTTCAGAATCAATGGTGGTGGGATCTCACGATTTTTATCTCGGTTATGCCGTGAAAAATAATACTATGATTACCCTTGATAACGGTCATTTCCATCCAACTGAACAGGTAGGGGATAAAATTTCAGCAATCCTCCTTTATGTGGATGAATTGCTTCTTCATCTTACGAGAGGTGTGCGCTGGGACAGTGATCACGTGGTAACATTTAATGATGAGCTGCTTCTTATAGCCCAGGAGATCATAAGATGCAATGCCCTAAATCGGGTAAATATCGGTCTCGACTATTTTGATGCAAGTCTGAATCGCGTAGGAGCATATGTTACAGGTACAAGATCGGCCCAGATGGCATTTTTGTTTGCCTTGCTTGAACCACACAGCAAGCTTGTTAAGTTTGAAGAGGAAGGCAAAAACTTTGAAAGACTTGCTTATCTGGAACTGCTTAAGTCCATGCCTTTCGGAGCAGTATGGGATTACTACTGCTTAAAGAGTAATGTGCCGGTGGGAGAAGAATACATTGAGAAGATAGCCGCTTACGAAAAAGATATACTGCTTAAAAGATAAGATATAAGTGTTACCTTTACACTAATAAGTCATATTTATAGATGATTTTCAAAAATAAGCTGGGCAATGAAGGAGACGGTTACTGTAATTTTTGATATTGGAAAGACTAACAAGAAAGTATTATTGTTTAGCGATGAATACAGGATAATTTCTGAAACAGAGCAAAAATTTCCTGAAATAACTGATGATGACGGATTCGAATGTGACGATATTGAACATATTGAAACATGGATCAAAGAAACTCTCGTATCCCTCGCAACATCGGGAAAATATAATCTAAAAGCTGTAAATTTTTCTACCTACGGTGCAACTATTGCTTATCTTGATGAGAATGGAAAAAGACTGACACCGGTATACAATTACCTGAAACCTATGGATGAGAAAATACAGGAGAGTCTTTATAAACGTTACGGAGGAAGGGATGAATTTTGCAGGAGAACTGCTTCTCCTGCCCTCGGAATGCTTAACTCGGGAATGCAGGTAATGTGGATGCGATCGGAGAAGCCTGGTATTTATGCTAAGATCAGGCATATTTTGCATTTACCACAATATCTGTCATATACTCTTACCGGAGTAGTTTCTTCTGAGCATACATCAATTGGTTGCCATACTGCATTATGGGATTTTGATGAGATGCGTTACCATCGATGGACGGAAAATTTTGGTCTCAGCCTGCCTGACCCGGTTCCGGTAACTACAATGTATGAAATCGAAATTGAAGGTAACAAAGTTAATGTGGGAATTGGTATTCACGATAGTTCTGCATCGCTGGCACCATATTTTTCCGGAAATGATGGAAAGTTTATCCTTTTATCAACCGGTACCTGGTGCATAAGTATGAACCCATTCAATAATGAGATACTGACTGCCGCGGAACTTGACCAGGACTGTCTCTGTTACATGAGTATAAGTATGAGGCCGGTGAAATCCTCACGCCTTTTTCTTGGGCATCTTCATGAAGAAGCACTGAAATATTTTTCTCCTCATTTCAGTAAACCGCCAGAATATTATAAGAAAGTAAAGGTTGACAGGCAACTTTCTGATGAAATGAATGATAAGTTTAAGGGTGAATTTGTTTTCTTTACATCTTCCGGTTTTATACATGAACTAAAGGAAAATATAGATATGTATGTTTTTAATACCTATGAAGAAGCTTATCAGCAACTGATGAATGAACTTGCCTTTCTTACCGTTAAATCAATAAAGCTTATACTTCCTGATAATGATGATACCCGGAATATTTACGTTACAGGAGGCTTTTCCAAAAATGATATTTTTATTGACCATATCGTTAAAGCTTTTCCTTCAAAACAGGTTTTTGTGTCTGAAATAGCCAATTCATCAGCCCTGGGTGCCGCTCTTGTTGTTTCCGGTCCGGGACATAATCCTAATCTTGGTCTTACACGATGCTCTTAATAAATTTGCATCTTTTGTTAGTTAATGATATGAAAAAGAAATTATTATATTGCCTACTTATTATTTCCGGTATTCTTGTTGCCTGTGAGAAAACTGTTGACAATACCGCAACGGGAGAAGTTGTTATAAACGAATTGATGCCTGTTAATACGACTACTGTCGCTGATCAGAACGGCCAGTATGATGACTGGATTGAGTTATATAACAAATCGTTCAATAGTATAGATATGTCAGGATATTATCTTTCCGATAACCATAAAAAGAACCTTAAATGGAAATTTCCGGAAGGAGTATCAATTACCGGTAACGGTTATTTGATTATATGGGCCGACGATGATACGACTCAGTCAGGATTACATGCAAATTTCAAACTCTCATCAGCAGGGGAGGAAGTTGTTTTATCAAGAGCCGACGGTAAAATTATTGACCAGGTTACCTTTCCTGCCCAGTCACTTGAATTATCATATTCCCGTGTGCCAAACGGGACGGGTGATTTCAGATGGGTAATCCCTACCTTCAACAGGAACAATGATACTAAGTAAATGACGAATAGTTGTTATTTTTCTGTATTCTGTACGGAATATCATTGTAAGGTTATAACTTATTTGTTTCTTTTGCGCTGATGATCGACGATTCTGACATTATAAATGCTTTAAAAGAACTAAGTCCGGTAAGTCTCACGGAAATAAATTCCGCAAGCCTTATGGACCGTGTTGAAATAAAATATGTATTTCCTGTTCATAAGATGCCTTTGCTGATTAATCTTATGAAAGACAAATATATTGTTCTCGAGATTAATAAAACAAGGGCTTTGCCTTATAATACAATGTATCTCGACACACAATGTTATCTTTTTTATAATCAGCACACAAGAGGTGAATTATCGCGACATAAAATTCGTTACAGGAAATATGAGATCAACGGTGATTCATTTCTGGAGATAAAGAAGAAAACCAATAAAAACAGAACTGTAAAATGGAGAGTTGAGAATGTCTTTGAACCCGGTGGCTATGATAATGATGCTGAGAAGCTTATCGGTACTTATCTGCCGGTAGGATCTTCCGTACTCAGTCCTTCTTTAATAAACAGGTTTAACAGGATCACTGTCATAGGAAAAGAAACGGATGAAAGGATAACACTGGATTATAATATCAGTTTCACTGATCCTGAGAGCGGGGAATACACAGAAATTCCCTACCTCGGAGTTATAGAAATGAAGAAGACAGGTTTTTCACAGTGTTCAGCTTTTAATACAATAGCAAAAAGCCTTAATATATACCCCGAAGGGTTCAGCAAATATTGCACAGGAAATGCTATGCTGAAAACAGGACTTAAAACCAACATGATCAAACCAAAAATCTTATTGCTAAATAAAATACAAAATGAATACATTGAATATAGTCGCATCTGAGGCCGGTAAAGTTGCTCTTCTCGATGCAGAGCATGTATCCAACCTGCTCGATATGATCTGGCGTTTCTCGCTGAACCTTGTTGTAATACTTATCCTGGTCAGATGGCTTTACTTTTCAACTGCAAAAAGGAAAGATTACCTTTTTACATATATTCTTATATCGAGCATCATCTTTCTCCTTTGTTTCCTTCTCGAAAAGGTCATGCTCCAGATAGGCTTTGCGCTGGGACTGTTTGCCATTTTCGGAATTATCCGTTACCGGACCCTGACAATCCCGATTAAGGAGATGACTTATCTTTTTCTGATCATAGGCATTTCTGTTATTAATGCACTGGCTGATACATCCTCAGATATACTGGCTATTATATTCACCAACCTGGTAGTTATCCTTATTACATACGGCCTTGAAAAAAGGTGGCTGATGAGACATGAAACATCAAAGGTGATTGTTTATGAGAAAATAGATCTTCTAAAGCCTGAGCATGCGGAGGAACTGATAAACGACCTGCAGACAAGAACAGGCATTCCGGAGATCCTGCGGGTTGAGATAGGCGAGATCGATTTCCTGAGAGATATCTGTCATTTGAGGATATATTTTGAAACCACAGACAATAACGATTTCGGACCCAACCTTGTTATTCATAAAAAGGAAAACAATGAGAGCTACTAGGTTTTCTTTAAAACTGTTACTTTCTGTTTTATTGATGACACTTTGTTTTCATCCTGCCTTAAGTCAAAATGATGATTTTGGAATCTGGTACGGTTTAAGTACCAGTTTGCAGACCGGAAAGAAACTTGAATTTGAATTGAAAACACAGCTTCGTACTTTCCACGATGCTTCCAAAGTAGATGAGGGTTATCTTGAAGGCGGAGTTGAATACAAATGGAAGAAACATGTCTCCTTCGAGATGTACTACAGGTTTTCAAAAGTCCTGGAAAAAGACCTTAATTATCATATCAGGCACAAATGGTTTGCTGATATTAATGCTGACAAGGATGCAGGTAACATAAATATATCAGGTCGTTTTCGCTTTCAACGTCAGGACAAGACTTATTTTGACAATGAAAATGACAGTCATCCCGAATATCATGGCAGGATCCGGATAAAGGCTGAATATAAAACACCTTCCTTCCCCGTTAATCCATATGTATCTGCCGAGTCATTTATCATGATGTTTGAACCTGCTGAAAAACGTATAGATAAATACAGGTATACAGCCGGACTAAGTTTTAAGATTAATAAAAAACAATCAATTGATGCTGATTATACCTTTCAACACGACCTGGTCCCACACCTTTCAAATATAAACCTGGTAGCTGTAGAATATAAACTCAAATTCAAGTAACTACCAGGTTCTTTATGTTGCAATCGAAGAACTTAATTATATAGTCGTTCACCCAGTGCAGCTTTAAGCCTGTATATACTGGCGGAATAATCAATTCTGGCTTTAAGCAGCATCAGCTTGCTTTCTGACACTGCAGTATTTGCATCAAGCAAATCGAGATTGGTAATAACCCCTGATTTAAAACTTGTTTCAGCAAGCGAATAGGCCTTAAAAGCTTGTTGCAGTTGAAGATCAAATTGTCCTATTTTTTCCCTGGCAGCATACATGTAAGCTTCTGCCTGTGATATCTCACTATAAATAGTTCTTTTCGTCGATTCTGATTCAAAGCCAATTGCATTGATAGCCGACCTTGCCTGTGCCAGATTATATTTCTTCCTGTTTCCATCAAAAACAGGCATGCTGAACCCCAGTCCGACAACGTAGTTAGGAGTTATCTTATTAAGATTGGGGATGTAGCCATTCTTGGCACCTCCTGATGCCTGGAAACTCAGGATGGGCCTGTTAAGTATTTTAATCATTTCATACCTGAGCCCGGCAATAGCCTGTCTCTCATTGTTTATAAGCATCTCGTCGCGGTTCTTGTAAGCGAAAGTAAGAAGAGAGTCGAAGTCAACTCCGGGAAGTTCGGCAGACAGATCAGTTTTGACAACTGGTCTTGCTGTCATTTCATTGCCTGTTAATGCGTTTAGAAAAGCCTGCTGGGCTTCAAGGGCGGCTTTAATGTCAACTTTTTGCCCCTCAACAAAAGATATTTTTACTTTTGTTGACAGGACCTGGTATTCTGTGGCAGAACCTGTTGCCTTCATCTTTTCTACCTGCTGAAGATGCTCATTAAGTGCAGATATCTCTTCTCCTTTGATTTTTAAAGCTGCCTGCAGATATAACATAGAATAATAATTGTTTACGGCCAGTAGTGACATTTTTTGCTTTATCTGTTCAAGAGACTGTTCTCCCATATTTTTGCCTTCATTAGCCATTGCTATGCCCTGGCGGGTACGTCCGAAATCGAAAATAACCTGTCTGAAGTTTATGGCTGCGGAATAGTTATTATCAGGATAAAGCTGGAATGTCCCCATGTCAGGAATTGTAAGTTTCGTTACAGGACCAATATTTGCAATACCGGCATCCAGACTGGCCACTGGAAGATATCCTGTCTTTGCAAGACCAATCTTTGCATCAGCTTCATTTATAGCTTCTTCAGCATCCTTAATTGTGGGATGGGTTGCTATAACACGTTCAATAATGCCCTTAAGTGTAAGGGAGTCGCCTGCCGATGTATCGCTTAAGGTCTGACCACTTGCGTATCCGGAGGTAATCAGCACTAAAAATATAAATGCTAAACAAGCTCTTTTATTCAATTGTATACTCATCTGATGAAAGGTTTTGTATTCTTGTTTTTTTTGTATTTAGGAAAATTATTGGAATACCACCGATAAGGGTGATTATACCTGCAATAAGAAAATCATCATTAATGCCCTGTATATATGATTGTTTATAAAGATTTGAGAGAAGTAAAACCTGCCCGTTGCGTTTGGCTTCGGAAGGTGCACTTCCCGCTTCATACTGCATGTAGTGGCCTATTTTATTAACAGTTTGCTGGTAAACTTCCGACCCCTGCCTGATTGCCCCGCCATAAAGTTGATTGTAATAGCCTACCCTGGAGGTAAGAAGCGTTGCAAGGAGAGCTACACCAAGACTCCCTCCAAGCTGTCTGATAGAGTTTGTGATAGCTGAGGCCTGAGCCATTTTCTCCCTGGGTATCTCCAGTAATGATACTGTTGTCAGTGCAGTAAACATAAGACCCATTGCCAGTCCCCTGAGATATAAAGCCATCATGATATATGGTTTTTCTGTAAGCCACGATAGCCTGGAGTTCATATAAAAACTCAATGCAAACAGTATAACACCTATTACAAGAGGCAGTTTTGGACTTATTTTGTCAGTAATCTTTCCTGATAAAGGTGCTGTTATGCCCTGAATTATGCCTACGGGAAGAAATACTGCTCCCGCCTGCAATGCAGTATAATTTAGAGAGTTCTGAAGATAAACAGGCAAGAGGAACGTGCTTCCGAACATGCCAAGGCTGAAAATGACCAGAATAATATTTGAAATTCCGAAGTTTCTGTTCATCAGAAGTCTCAGATCCAACAACGGTTCCCTGACTGTAAGCTCTGCAGTAATAAATACCGCAAGGGCCACAAGAGAGATAGCTGCACATACCAATATATATGTAGCATGCCAGCCATCAGAGTTGGTCTCTGCATTTCCCTGAGACAATGCATAAAGTGACAATGGGAGAAATATTGTTACCGATACAAAGCCAACAACATCAAATTGCCTTGTCTTTTTGTTTATATATTCCCTTTGAATGATAATAGTAAACAACATGGCTATAATGCCAATAGGTACATTGACGTCAAAGATCAGGGTCCAGTTAAAGTTGTCAATAAGAAAGCCTCCTATCAGAGGTCCGAAAGAAACAGAAGCAGCGGCAGCAATTCCCCAGAAACCCAGTGCGACACCTCTTTGTTGAGGAGGAAATTCTCTTGAGACAATTGCCATACCAAGTGGCTGGATTGTTCCTGCTCCCAATCCCTGAATAACACGGAAGAAAATAAGCATATTCTCATCCGAAGCCCTGCCGCATAACATCGACCCAAGTGTGAAAAGTAACAAACCAATGAAATACAACCTCTTATAACCAAACTTATCAGCAAGCCATCCTGATGTTGGAAGAGCTACTGCCATAGCTAGCATGTATGCCGTGATAACCCATTCTATCTTATCAATCCCCACACCAAAAGAGGCCATAATCTTTGGTAATGCAACATTGACAATTGTGGCATCAAGAACTGCAATGAAGGTACCCAGCATAACATTTACAAGAAGAAACCATTTATATGATTTATGCTGTGGATGAAAAGCTGAATCTCTGGTTCTTACCAGTCGGCGGATCCGGTGTGACGGTGTTAAGCGTTTTGCCATTTTAATGTTTAATAATCTTAACTACCACAGACATGCCTGGCATAATATTCAGGGAAGAAATATCTCTTCCTTTATCTTCGCTTTCTATCGATATCCTGACCGGAATACGCTGAGTTACCTTAGTAAAGTTGCCGGAAGCATTGTTTGCCGGGATAAGTGAAAAGACAGAAGCTGTATAGGACCCCACAAGAAATATTTTACCATGAAATCGCGTGTTGCTGAAAGCATCAATTGTAAAATCAACTTTCTGACCCGTATGAACCCCGGCGATCTTTGTTTCTTCCAGAAAAGCCACTACCCACAGGTTTTTGCTGAGTGTAAGTGTAAAAACACCCTGACTTGGCTGAACGACGTCGCCTGTCAAAAGCCACCTTTTTGCTACTATCCCGTCAGCAGGTGCATATAGCATTGTATTGTTCATCTGTGTGTTCAATACATTAACCTGGGCAATTGCTGTTTCAACAGCCGAGGTTGCACTACCAATCATAGATTTTGAAACCTGCAACTGGGCCTGTGCAGCTTCAAGCTGAGCCTGGGACGTCTCAAAGGCTTTTTTTGCATGATCAAACTGCTCCGGCGAGATAACACCACCTTCCGATTGCGCCCTGGCACGTTTGAAGTCGTCAGTTGCCTTTTCAAGGTTTATCTCAAGTACCCTGAGACTTTTACTGTCGCTGGCATATTTGACCCTTGCCTGATTAAGACCGGCCTCAGCCTGTGCTTTCATTGCCAGGGCCTGACATTTCTGTGCCGCTATATCCGTACTGTCAAGTACGGCAAGCAGGGTTCCTTCTTTTACAGTATCACCCTCCTGGGCATATACTGCTGAAATACGACCCAGCATTTTGGAACTGACAGCAACATTGTCTGCATCAATGTGTGCATCATCGGTTGTAATGTAACGTTCATAATCCCTGTACCAGTAAACAGCCCCTATAAGTACTATTAAAATGACAATTGACACAGGAAGATAAACTCTCAGCTTTTTGTTCTTCGATTCAGGTTTCATAAATTATGTTTCTGTTTGGTCTGAAAAATATTAAAATCAATTATTGCTTTTTAGTAATGCCTCTTATAAATATATCGGTAAAGGCCATGGTATTACTGCGTAACTCTTCCAATTCCTTCTCTTCAAGACTCATGCTTAACTTATCGTTTATTACTGCTATCCGCAGGCCTCTCAATACGGTAAGAAAAAGAGAAGCTGTAGCTTCAGGGTCTTCCGAAACGAATTTGCCGCTGTTAATGCCTTTTTGTAAAATCCTGATTATTATTTCTTTCTCTCTATTCCAGAACTTATTAAGAGTCTCACGGAAAACAGGTTTAAGTTCAGAGTATGATTCCAGTCTCAACCGCGTGAGATTTAATAAGCTGGTGAAATATAATAACCGCGAACCGGCATATTCCTTCAATAGCAGTTCCGGCTCCTCTATGCTTGTTATGGATTCAGATATTTTGAAAATGAATTCATCCTGCTCTTTTTCCACAACTGCCTTGTAGAGACTTTCCTTGTCAGGAAAATAATAATATAATGAACCTTTAGAAAATTTAAGATCATCGGCTATCTCTCTCATTGAGGTTTTCTCAACGCCATATAGACCAAATCTTCTTTGGGCAGTTTCAATAATATGCTTCGACTTTTCATCTTTTTCCGACATCGTTCTGTCCTTTCATTTTTGGAAATGCAAAGGTAACATTCAATTTGACCGTCTTGTTTAAAAAGTCAATTTATTTTTGATTTTTATCACCATAGAAAATATTTTCAAATAAAATGCTTGTTATAATAATTTATAACAGTGTTATTTATATACTAAAACAGCCTTATTAATTGGTGAAGAAGAAAATCATTCCGATAGCTGCTGCAGAAAGGAAGATCGCAGCAGGGATGCTCACAAGCAGAATCTGTTTGTTATCGGGTTTAAACTTTATCCATGATTTCCGGAGGTTTCTAAGACTTAGATATAAACCTGTAAGAAGGAGGATTGCCTGGAACCATGGGATATACTGTGGAAGAAACTGATGCCAGGGCATGCCTGCAGTTCCGAAGAAATCCCAACCCCATCCAAACGGATCGGAAGCTGATTGAATAATAAAGGTAATATTGACAAAAAGCATAGGGATAACGAATGAAACCCACAAAAGCAGGCCAAAGGGCAGCAACATGCCTGCATATTGTCTGAATATATCCTTTACGGAACACCGGATACCGGAAATTTTCTTTCCGGCATATGAAAGAATAAATAATATACCTGGTACCAGAAGGAGTACGGCCGTCCACATAACCAGTGCATATATTCCAAAAAGGCTCCAGTTATGTTTGTCAATTATATTAATATAGTCACGAACAGCTGGCCAAGGACCCAGGTAAAGAATACTGTATATGAAGGCTATTGTGAACGTGGCTATAGTAAGCCATGCTTCACTCATTGTACGTGTACCTATTTCCCTTCCGAAGGGGCGGGTGTAAATACTGACATTATTATAAGAACAGCTTCGCAGGCATTCGAGACACAATCCACAATCTGAACTTTCATTAATTTCACCTGTATTCAATCCATACGGGCAGGCCCATCCATTTGCATTTCCATTCTGGCAATAGTGTGGTTTACACTGATTACACACTTCCTGCGATTTATTCCTGAGAGCAATGGTACTCATTCTTGAATAAGGTCCGACAAAGACACTTACAGGGCAAACATACCTGCAAAATGCCCTGAGTTCAAAAATTCCTGACATTATTGTGGGAACAACAAGCAACATAAGAACTGTGATGCCTGATACTCTCGGTATTGCGACAAGTGTAGTGGAAAAAGTAGCGAGTACAAGGAATACAAATAACCTGAACCAGTGTGTGCTCAGGGCTTTTGGCCATTTCAGGAAAAAACCAGAGAATTTATTATTATATGTGCGGGTTTTACCAGTCAGCGGATTGAAAAATGATTTTCGCTGTATGAGATCTCCGAAGAAGGGCAGGGGACAGATAGTACACCAGAACCTTCCCAGAAATGGAGTAAGAATTGCAACGAGAGCAAATAACCATATTGCCCACATCATCAAAACTCCTAAATTTCTTCCAGATACTTTTGTGCCGAAAACGGAGGTGAGTATGACAATATAAATCATTATCATAGTGATAGTAACCAGTGCAGCCTGGGTATATCTTGAAAGAACTATTTTTTTAAAGATCCCGTCCTTTTTAAATAAATCCCTGTATCCCCGGCGGGTATCTTCATAGTCTGTTGCTTCATCTCCTCTTTTCAGAATTGCAAAAAACCATAACATCAATATCCCGGCGATACACCCCAGACTGAAAACAAGAAGTGTGTTTGGCATTATAATCAGCTTCCCCTGTTCAAAGGCGTGCATAGGTCCGCACCATACATGGCATCTGTAGTTACTTTTTGAAACGATGAAATTTAAAATTCCCGTGTGCCTTGCAATAAGAGTTACCTGCTTTGTTATTAAAGGTTTGCTTGTAGGATCACTCGTTTTGAATACACTTACTGTATTATCGGCAGGATAGACCTTAACATCCATGTCAAATTCTTCAAGATAAAATGAATGCCCTGTATCATCCGATGAGAATGTCAGCAGGAGAGTGTCGCCCCTGTTACATCTTATAACATACGGGTCTTTCCCATATCGGAAATTCCTGATATGGATCTTTCGTGTAACCGGCTTTTTTGTGAAAAACTGAGCAATGACAGCCGGAACAAGTCCGAATAACAGTACTACACAAAAAGATATAAGATGTTTTTTAATTAGCTTCATTTATAAATCCAGCATGAATGTCAGGTTATCCGGAACTGACCCTAATTAATTTCTTTCGCATCCAATGATAGCTAATATATTTTTAAATTTCGCTGCCCTAAAGCACATTTACATTATTTTTGTGAAGTATCATATTTTAACAATTACTCTAAACTATAAACGGATGCCGACAAATACAAAACCAAAAGGAAAACGCAGGAAAAGTCTGACTACATGGATTTTTATAATGGTGGTTGTAATAATTCTTGCTGTTATACCATATTTATTAATTAGTTACCAGGCAAGCCAGAAAGGGATGACAAGGAGCGAGGTTGTGAACAGAATCCTGAAAAGATCTGTGGCAGCCGGGGAATCTAAACCTGGTGGTGGCAGCAGTACAGAAGGAGCTGCGATTCATTTTCTGGATCCTGAGGCTATTGGCCAGTCCTTTACTGAACCTCCCCTTATTTCACATGTTCAACCGGCTGATCTTGACAAGGATGGTTTGCTTGATGTTGTTGTATGCGATTGTAAAAGCAATACTGTCAGCTGGATAAGGCAATATCCCAAAGGTGTATATAATGAGTCAGTAATTGCCGATGGCATGGTCGCCCCGGCTCATGCTCAGGTACTGGATTTTGACAATGATGGTGATAATGACGTGATGGTTGCCGTCCTTGGTTTGCTTTTCCCTAATAATGACAAAATAGGGTCAGTACTTATTCTTGAAAATGACGGTACAAATCATTTTATAAAACATGTAGTAGCTGAAAAAATTGCACGTGTTTCAGACGTTAGGGCCGGTGACCTGGATAATGATGGTGATCTGGATCTAGCAGTTGCACAGTTTGGCTACGATGACGGTGAAACAAGGTGGATGGAAAACCTGGGTAACTGGAAGTTTAAAAGTCACAGCCTTCAGAGTCTTTCAGGTCCGATTAATGTTGAGATTGTAGACATTGATAAGGATGGCGATAATGATATTATATCCCTCGTAAGCCAGGAGTGGGAAGAGATATTTTGTTTCATAAATGATGGAAACAAAAAATTTACACCCAAATTATTATGGGGATCAAGCAATGAGGACTTCGGTTCGAGTGGTATTTTCATCACAGATCTGAATAAAGATGGCAAGGATGATATTCTGTATACCAATGGTGATGCTTTTGATTACATCCCGCCACAGGGCAGACCATGGCATGGTGTACAATGGCTGGAAAACAAGGGAGATATCAACTTCGAATATCACAGGATTTGCGACTTTACTGGTGCCTATAATGCTCGTCCTGTCGATATCGATTTTGATGGCGATCTTGACATTTTCGTAGTAAGTGGATTTAATCTTTGGGATAAGCCCGGTGCACAGAGTTTCATCTGGCTTGAAAATACCGGAAATATGCAGTTCATACGTCACAATATTGCCAGTTCTCCGACTCATCTGCTTACCCTTGAGACCGGCGATTTCAACAATGACGGCCAGCCTGACTTTGTAACAGGAGGGATGCATGCTTATCCACCTTATAACAGAATGAGCAGGGTAACACTCTGGCTGAATAATGGAAGCCTTGACAAGAAGAAATAAACTTCTAGTGCAGCTAACTGTACCGATAATGATTTCATATGCAAAAACTCCTTTTATGAAAATACGACGACTGGTATACTTATTCTGTATTTTTATTTTTATCCCTGCTGTCTCAAAGGCGCAGGTTAAACCCGAAACACAATGGCCCGGATACAGGGGATGGCTTGCATCCGGCAGTCATGATGGTGCAGACCTGCCTGAAACATTCAGCCTCTCAGATATGGTTAATATAAGGTGGAAGACAGACATACCAGGTCTGGGTTTATCAAGTCCGGCAATATGGGGTGACAGGATATTTATAACCACAGCTGTGAGTAAATCAGATAACGGCGGGCTGAAACCGGGTATTTACGGTGACGGAATGCCGGTACCTGACAGCTCTTATCACGAATGGAAGGTTTTGTGTATCGACAGGAATAGCGGGAAGCTCCTCTGGGAAAAGACAGCCTGTACCGGGATACCAAAAATTAAACGTCACCCAAAATCATCTCATGCAAATCCCTCTGTCGCCACAGATGGCAAACATGTAGATGCCTTTTTTGGTTCTGAAGGACTTTATTGTTATGATTATGATGGACATCTCATCTGGAAAAAAAGTTTTGGTGTTCTTAAAGCTGTTGCATGGGATTATAATGCAGCTGAATGGGAGTTTGCAAGCTCTCCACTTATATATGACGGTGTGCTTGTTATACAATGTGATGTTCTTGAGAACTCCTTCCTTGCTACATATGATGTTGCAACAGGAAAACAAATCTGGAAAGTTGACAGGGATGAATACCCCGATTGGTGCACACCAAATATCTATACCTCAAATGAAAAAACTATTATAGCTGTTAACGGGTATAAGCACAGAGGAGGGTATGATTTTGAAACTGGCAGGGAGGTATGGAAGATGGCAGGTGGTGGTGATGTACCAATACCGACTCCTGTAGTTGGGGAAGACATGGTTTATTTTAATAGTGCCCATGGCCCCAGTTCTCCAATTATTGCTGTGAGTAAGGATGCCTCCGGAGATTTAACCCTTAAGCCGGATGAAACCAGTAACAGGTATGTACGGTGGAGTATTCCCAGGGGAGGGTCATATATTCATACTATGCTGATGTACAGGAATCATCTTTATAATGTAAACTGGAACGGTACGGTGGAATGCCTTGATCCGGAGACCGGAAAGATGGTATACCGTGCTAAGTTGGGAAAAGCCAGAAGTTTTGTAGCTTCTCCTGTTGCGGCCGACGGAAGGCTATATATTGTTGATGAAAGTGGTACTGTATTTATAATTAAGGATGGTGATAAATTCAGCGAACTTGCAGAGATACCTCTTAATGATATATGCCTGACTGCTCCTGCAATAACAGATGGCATGATTATTTTTCGCACTCAGCATTCACTTATCGCTGTCGGAAAAAATCAGTAGATTTCCTAGTCTCTCTTCAATCCGGTGGTCAACGATCCACGTGATATTGATTTTACTGACAGATACAATGCTACCAGGCCGGAGATAAGTACGCCTGCCACCATCCATGATAAAAAGCCCCATGGGATATCAGCTCTCTCTTTCAATGATGGAAGAGTTGCAATAATTGCAGATATTACCCCTGATGATAAACCGGCAAGAAGTATTAATAACTGCTCAGAGAATATAATCCTGCGTATTTTTTTAAACGCAAAGCCTGTGGCCAGCATAAGCGAAAAGTCGCGCTTACGTTGATTATAGTTTCTTAACAAAACAAAACCCAGCCCTGCAATCGCAATGATCATTCCGAAAGCACCAAAAACACCAAACACTGTAAGATAAGTATTTGTTACTTCATAAAATGCAGCCAGCCGGTCTGTAGTCTTCTGGATATATATACCGTTATTCTCAAGACGTTCATCAAGAGTATTCCTGTATACATCAATCATTGACGGATTGCCATCAGCCAGTAAAACTGTACTTCCTGAAACGGAAGGAAAGTATTTTTTGAAATTCTCCATCCCTATGAGTACATATCCCTGGAATACTGACGATTGCAGGCCCGCAGCGAGTATTACATGAAGTGGCTGACCGTTTTCTGCCCTGAGTACCAGTGTGTCGCCGGCTTTCTTTTTCAGGCCCCATTCCAGCACTGTCTGATCTGCAATTCCGTAAATTATGCCCGGACCAGCAGACTTATCCAGGAACTCCCAGGGATTCTTTATTTCCTTACCTTTTATTTCTTTTGCAAATGAAAATGCACCCTCCTTAATGAAATCAGCCGGATCAATACCAAGCAATGGAGGTGCGATTATATGATTCAGATTAAGACAGCTTGCATCATTTCCTGATGAAACTCTTGCCTGGATGAAATTAAGGCTGTCAAGGGAGGGTTCATCAAGACCATATTGATTTCTTCCCGCCGTGGAATTTAAATCAGCTTCCACAGGAATTGCAGTCTCACACCAAAGCAGATATCCTCCCGTACCACTGGATCTCAGGAGCTGTTTTCCGCTGAAGTTCATCCTGTTCGCCCCGGTAATAAATACAGTGAATATTCCGGCCGCAATAAAAAGGACAGGTGTTACAGCATGCGAAGGATAACGGGAGTAATATAAACGGCTTAATCCTTTAACATTACCTCTGATATGCCTGAGCCTTGAATGTTGACTTCCAATGTAAAACTGCCTCCAAGCCAATATGAAACTGATGAGAAGTAGTGTGCCGGCAATAAAAGAAAACATCATCTCCTGTCCTTTAATTACATTGGACATAAAAAATGAAGCAATAGTAAAAATCAATGAAAGAACAAGAATTAATCTGTTCATCTTACCCGATGGCAATACAGACTTACCTGTTTCTTTCCTGTTTAACATTTTAAGATACCTGTTCACCTTTATAATAATAAATAAAAGGATCACAATCAGGGATGTAAAAAATCCTGTAATAATTGCCGGCAGGTTAAGCCATGCATTTAATGTGTCAGTCTGAACTGCTCCTTTCCATACTGAATTGAGGGCATTAATAATTAAAATATTGACAATGATGCCTGCTATTGCACCGATGAATGATCCCAAAAAGGCAGTTATTCCGTATTCCGCTAACAAAAGTCGCCTTATATATCGCGATCTGAAACCAATCGAAAACAATGTTTTAATATGATCTTTTCTTGAGTTAAAATAATCCGAAACGGCGAATGACAATAACACAATTGCAGCGACCAGAAGGAAAAAACCCAGACTAAGAAATAATGAGCTGAAATCAACGCTCTGGTCCGCAGCCATAACGGACTGTTCCCTTAAATCATTTACTTCAAATCCGCTTTTTCGCGGATCAAGAGCCCCTGTAAGTCCTGAGCTTATCTCTGCCAAGCTTACCCCTGATTCAAAACGGATCGCAGTTGCAGGACCAAAATTATTTCCCCAAAGTGTTTTGCCTTCATCGTAGTTTATAAAAGCTTTCGGCGTCCCTTTGTACCTGTACCAGTAATCTTCGTCCTTTGGCCTTATCAGATTCATTTTGATTGGAATACCTGCATCCCAGTCAGAACATGATTCACTCCCGGATATTCCGGGAAATTCAGGCATCAGAAGAGAATCCGACCATATGCCTGTCATATTCACAACACGGTCGATAATGAAATTTCGATTTCGTATTACCAGATTGTTCAGTGAATCGGGAGAATACCAGTACATCTTTATTGTATCACCTCTTTTTGCATTAAGGTCGCCAGCCATCCATCTGTCAATTATCATACTGTTGCCCTCACAGATATCAGGATACAATGATGAAGGAAGGGCGGCTATAAAGGAATAGGGAGTCATTGCGGAACCACAGACGAACCTGTTCCCCAGATAGGTGAGCACCGGAGCCGATTCAGGAAAAATATTCCTGACCTCCTCCAGCATAATTGAATCTATAAATATCCTGTCTGATATTATTTCATACTGTTGTGATTTATCTGCTTTCCGTATATGCAGGCCAATATCTGAAAGTTTAAGGTTTTTCATCAGGATACCGGAAATGCCGACTACAGAGTTTTTGTCCTCTTTATCAATAAGCAACCTGTTTATTCTCAGACTTCCCTTAAAATTATCATCAATATCCTCCATCCTTACAAAGATGTTCAGGGGTGTAATCTGGCTGATTGAAAGTGAAAAATTACCGGTTTCAGTATCATCCAGTATAGCGCCTACCCTGAAAACCTTTGAAGGCAGTTCACCCTTCCCCGGTGCAAATGGAGCACCTGCGGGAAAATCACTTATCTCAGTGTAGTGGACTGAAATGTCATCTCCCTTTTTCGCTCCCAGATAATCCGCCAGCTGTTTGTTAATGAATATCTCTCCTCTCTTAAGCCGTAGAGAATCATTCCCCTGAAATGCGAAATAATCGTCACCAACACCGGTGATCTGTGTCCTGTATGCTTTTTTCTGAGTAATTATGTTCTGGCAGTATCCGCTTAAATAGAGTATTCCTGTACTTTTGATTCCCAGGCTGTCATTTAGTCGTTTTGCCAAATCCCTGTGAAAAAATCTTGTCCCTGAGCTGATTACAATACCTGTATTTCCAAGTTTCTCCGAGGATGATCGTTTTAAGCTGTTTCTTACCGAACTGCCTGTAAGCAGTGAACCGGTAATTACAGCAGATAATAATATTATAATCAGAACCTGGTAAAAAACAGGTTTCTTATAAAAACGGATAGTTCTTTTTACAATTTTGAAAATTCCGGGTGTCATATTCATCTAATTTCCATTTATATTACGTCAGGTAGACAACAACACTTCAGGTAATTAATCTCATACAATCAATTTGCCTTCGTCAAGCCTGTATATTTTGTCCATCTTAGAAGCAAGGGCAGCTGAATGGGTTGCCAGTATTATTGTGATCCCAAAATCCCTGTTCATACTTAAAAGGATATCACCAAGGTTGTCAGAATTTTTAGCGTCAAGAGCGCCGGTAGGTTCATCGGCAAGTAGTAATGAGGGGTTATTCACAAGAGCTCTGACAAGCGCAGCACGCTGGGCTTCACCTCCGGATACCTGGTATGGATATTTATTCTTCAGATTACTGATTCCTGTTTTCTCAATAATAATCTCTGCCTGTCTTTCTCTTTCATCCCTTTCTTCCTTGCTGTAGTCTGCAGCCATAAGCGGAAGAAGAATATTTTCGTAAATGGAGAGATATGGTAATAGCAGATGGTCCTGGAAGACAAAACCAATATTCCTGTTCCTGTAAACTGCTGATTCATCGTCTGTATATCCGGCCACCGGAGTCCCGTTAAATAGAATAGTCCCCGAATCGGGATTGTCAAGCAAACCAATAATATTAAGTAAAGTTGTTTTGCCCGATCCGCTGGGACCCATTATTGCAATTGAATCTCCTTTGTTTACATCAAGTGAAAGATTGTCTAATACAATACCTCGCTGAGTGAATGACTTTGATATGTTTTTTATATTAAGCATATTACAGATATTAATTTACTTCATAATTTACCAAATTACTGATTATTCTCCAAATGACAGTAATCTGCCATCGTCGGTTACCACGAAAAAACGGCCATCATAAATGGCTGGTGAGCTGCTTACCGGGGAACCGGCATTAAAACTCCATATTTTTTTCCCGTCGGAAAGATTTAGCAAATTTACTGATCCGTCAGTTCCGGCAAACAGGACTTTTTCCGGAGTAATTACAGCAGAGCCGGTTATGCGTCCATTTGTCCTGTATTTCCATACCAGTCTTCCATCTGAGGAGGAAAAACAATAAAGGTTCCTGTCTTCACTTCCTATTACCACATAACCATAACCTACGGCTGGAATTGCCATTATGGCTCCGCTTTCATTACCTGCTGCAATCTTCCATTTGAGTTTTCTTGAGGCTGTGTTTAAACAGTAAAAATTACCATCATAATCACCAAAAAAAGCAAACCTGCCTGCAATTGCAGGTGAAGCCGCAATATATACACCAATATTTGCAGTATCTTTTTGTATTCCGGTAACAGGATCAACCATCCTGATAATCCCGTCACATCCGCCGAAAATAATAAGATCGTTTGCTATTGCCGGTGTCCCGTTTATATAATTCTCCGTTTCAACCTTCCATTGTGCCTTTCCCGTCTCCTGGTCAACACTATGAAGATAATAATCGTAGCTGCCAACAATAACCCCTGATTTATTCCCCTGGTTCCATATGTTTGCCGAGCCATCAATCTCATTTCCTGTCTGATATTTCCATAACAGTTTTCCGTCTTTTGCATTTACTGCCACCAGATTACCGTTAATTGTACCAAAAATCACTTTACCCTTACCGATTGTCGGTGCTGAGCTAATGGATTCTCCGCATTTAAACTGCCATTTTATTTTCCCGCTGTGGTTAACAGCGGTAAGGACTCCACTGTCATTTCCAAAACAAATTAAATCATCATTTATTACAGGTGATGAGCTTGAACCTGCGCCTCCCGAAATACTCCACAACAAATGCGGTGCAGAAGGTATTTTACCGTCGTACCTTCCTGAGAGATCCGCACTTCCCCTGAAGACAGGCCAACTATGATCAGTTTGCTGGCATTTTACATTTGCAGTCGCAAAAAATAAAATGGATGCCAAAACCATGTATTTAAATGATTTTTGAACATAAACTGAAAATATTGCCTCTCTTTTTTCCATTTATTGTGAAATACAATACAGATGCTTCTTCCCCCTGATATATATCTTTTTCCCGGAAAACGCCGGTGTGCAATCTGAACTCTCACCCAAAGGAGATTCTGCGATCATTTCATACCGGCTGTCCTCCTTTAATACATGCATGACTCCACTTCGGTCAAGCATGTAAACCCGACCGTCAGCAATAACAGGTGAAGCATAGAACTGATTCATAATATATCGGGTCCACAGTGTGTCTCCCGTTTCCGGGTTGTAGC
>JBJKPQ010000155.1:0-14673 GCA_046706305.1 Bacteroidales bacterium | reverse complement strand
GTAGATAAGAACGGTGACCCTGTAAATTCGCAGGTAGTGTACAATATTTACAGGATTTGATACAGGTGGTGGTGGGAGTCTGACCAGGAGAACCTGGCATATTATATTTCTAACAATACTTATAAACCGGTAATAACAAAGACTATTACTACAAGAGGAGGAGAAGGATCCTTCACTTTCAACATAAACAAAAAAGACTGGGGCAGGTACCTTATTCGTGCAACCCTTCCTTCGGGGCATTCCACCGGTAAGATACTGCTTGTCGACTGGCCGTGGGAATACGGAATGAAAGGAAACACCGACGGAGCCACCTTGCTTACAATAAGTACGGATAAGGAGAAATATAAACCGGGTGATGAAGTAAGCCTTTCTTTCCCATCTCCTGAAAATTCAAGAGCTATTGTAACACTTGAAAACGCCACCGGAATAGTAGATGAAATACGCGTGCCGACAGGAAAAGGGAATACTGTTGTGAAGTTCCGTGCCAAACCCGGAATGGCTCCCAATGTCTATGCGTATGTCTCTGTGATACAACCCCATGCACAAACAGAAAATGATATGCCTGTAAGGCTTTACGGGGTGGTTCCCGTAATGGTTGAGGATCCTGCCACAAGACTCTCACCTGTAATCCAAATGCCCGAAGAGATAAGATCGCAGAAACCATTCAGTGTTAACATTAGTGAAGCCGGTAAAAAATCAATGACATATACTCTTGCTGTTGTTGATGAAGGCTTGCTTGACATAACCGGATTCCGTACACCCGATCCCTGGGAGTATTTCTTTGCCAGGGAAGCCCTGGGAGTGAAGACCTGGGATCTATATGACTATGTTCTCGGCGCTTTCGGCGGGACACTTGAAAGGATCTTTGCCATCGGAGGGGACGAAGCTCTTACCGATAAAGCGGCCAGCAAGGCCCGTAGATTTCCGCCGGTAGTAAAATTCCTGGGACCCTTTACCCTCGGGCAGGGGAAAACAGATACACATACAATCACACTTCCTCAATACACGGGTTCGGTGAAAGTGATGGTGGTAGCTGGCAATGAAGAAGCATTCGGCTCAGCAGAGAAGAGTGTTTTTGTAAGGGACCCGCTGATGGTTCTCGTTACTGCTCCCCGAACAGTGAGCCCGGGAGAAATGGTATACCTGCCTGTTTCACTCTTTGTCCAGAAAGAGGGCATAAACAATATAAAACTGGATGTTAAGGGTAACGATCTTGTTAGTTTTGACAATAACAATATGAACATTGTTATAAAAGAGAAGGGTGAGAAAGACACGGAATTTCATTTTACAGCCGGTAAAAAAACGGGAGTGGCAACTATCACAGTTACTGCAAGCGGAGGAGGTGCGACTGCTACATATAATATGGAATTAGAGATCCGCAGCCCCAACCCGCCGGTGACACATGCAGAGAGCAGGATACTGGCAGGAGGGGAAAGATGGGAAACATCGTTCAAACCTTTCGGACTGGCAGGATCAAACTCTGCTAAAATAGAGCTATCAGCCCTTCCGTCTGTTAACCTTGAAAAAAGATACGACTACCTGCTTTCCTATCCTTATGGCTGTACCGAACAGGTCACTTCCTCAGCCTTCCCGCAGTTGTGGATAAACGAGCTGACAGGAAATAGTAATCCTAAAGCACAGGATAATATATCCGCTGCCATAAAAACCATAATGACAAGGCAGATGGCCAACGGGGGCATTGCCCTCTGGCCCGGAGCAATGCAGGCCGATAACTGGGTAACATCATATGCAGGTCACTTCATGACAGAAGCCGAAAGAAAAGGATATACAATTCCTGCCGGCTTTAAACAGAAATGGATACATTACCAGTCGGGCACAGCACGAAGCTGGCAGTATGACAGTCGCTACAGGCAGGCAGCCAACGACCAGGCCTACAGGTTGTTCACCCTGGCTCTTACAGGCAACCCTGAAAAAGGAGCGATGAACAGGCTGAGGGAGACAGAAGGTATACCACAGCTGTCGCGATGGCTGCTGGCGGCAGCATATTCCATAACCGGCCGACCGGAAGTAGCAGGCAGTCTCCTGGATATGAGAAATACCTCTACAGAAGAGGAATACCGCGATTATTACTACGGGAGTGCTGTACGCGACAAAGCAATCATACTGTATACCCTTGTAGTGATGAAAGATGAAGATCAGGCACTGCCCCTTGTCAAAGAGATTTGTGACTTCTTCAACAGCGACTCGTGGTACAGCACACAGACAGTGGCCTGGGGATTACTGGCATATATGAAGTGGACCGGACTGCTGCCTCCTGATGACGGCAGCCCTGCCACCGCACAGGTAGTAATAAATGGCAACAGGCAGCAGGAAACAATACCCGGGAAAGAAGTATGGTCGGAAAATATAAAAATGAGAACTGATAATACGCTCGCAGTGGAAAATACATCGGGGAAACCCCTTTATGTGACCCTGGTGAGAAAGGGAGTCCCTGTTGAGGGAGATGTGACACGCGAAGAGAAAGGACTCTCCATGAATATAGATTATACCGGTCTGTCCCTTAAACCGGTTGACTGCCGTAATCTTCCGCAGGGTACTGATTTCCTGATGATAGTAAGAGTAACAAATAATACCTTTTCCACTGTGGATAACATAGCCCTTACACAGATGGTCCCTGCCGGATGGGAGATTCAGAACAATCGTATGTATGAAGCTGATTACGGTGTTAAGGAAAGCTCTTTCGATTACCGCGATTTCAGAGATGACAGGGTTAACACCTTCTTCAGCCTGGCACAGGGTCAGACAAAAACATTTGTCATTGTACTGAATGCCGCCTATAAAGGGGAATTTTACCAGCCTTCGGTATGGTGTGAGGCGATGTATAAGGCCGGTTGTTATTCGAGGTATCCCGGACAAAAGGTGACAGTAACGGGACAAAAGCTTGAATAGAAAATTAAAAATATCACTTATTGCAGCCGGACTGCTTATCATACCCGTTTTGCTTGCTCCGATGCCGTCATTCCGGGCCCCTCTCTCTACAGTGGTGGAGGCACGCGACGGAAGTCTCCTTGGTGCCCGGATAGCCGACGACGGGCAATGGCGTTTCCCCGCCAGTGAAGAGGTTCCGGGGAAATTTGAAAAATGCATACTCACCTTTGAAGACCGTTATTTTTATTATCATCCGGGCATAAACCCTGTATCCGTTTTCAGGGCACTGAAAAGTAATATAAAAGCAGGCGAGATAGTCAGTGGAGGAAGCACCATAACCATGCAGGTTGCCAGGATAGCGGGTGGTAACAGGGCAAGGACCTATGGAGAAAAAATCGTTGAGATGCTGTCGGCCCTTAAGCTTGAACTTTTCAGGTCGAAGAGACATATCCTGAGCATGTATGCTTCCAATGCACCCTTCGGAGGCAACATAGTAGGTCTCGATGCCGCAGCCCGTAGATACACCGGGAAAGATCCTGGTAATCTGACATGGGCCGAATCAGCTGCCCTGGCTATATTGCCCAACTCACCGGCTCTCGTATTCCCGGGAAGAAACCAGGATATACTGCGAAAGAAAAGAAATGATTTACTTAAAAAGCTGTACAGCAGGGGCTATATTGATTCCCTGACCCTCGTCCTGTCACTGGAAGAACCTCTGCCCGGTGAGCCACGGGAACTGCCCTCTCTTGCTCCGCACCTGACCGATTATTTCTTTCTTCATAACAGGGGTGAACTCATCCGTACCACCATTGATCCTCACCTGCAGGAAAGAGCTGTGGCTGTGATCAATGCTCACCAGAAAGTGCTTGCGGAGAACTTCATATATAACTCCGCATGCCTCATTGTGGATGTAAAAACAGGCAATGTACTGGCCTATGCCGGCAATAACACCCTCGATGATGCAAAAATGCACAACGGCGATGTTGATATAATAAGATCATACAGAAGCACGGGGAGCATACTAAAACCATTCCTTTATGCTGCAATGCAGAATGAGGGAGCGATACTGCCCGATGCTCTTATAGCTGATATACCTACACGCTTCCAGGGCTTTTCCCCGAAGAACTTCGACAGGAGGTACAGGGGTGCCGTAAGCGCAGCTGAAGCATTATCACAATCGCTTAATATCCCGGCCGTCAGGATGTTACAGAAATATGACCCTGAGAAATTCCTCGACATGCTTCACAAGACGGGCTTCACCTCTTTCAGCAATACAGCTGATTATTACGGGCTCTCCCTTATTCTTGGAGGCGGAGAGACATCACTGTGGGAACTTACAGGAGCCTATGCTTCCCTTTCACGGGTATTAACAAGGTTTCTCGGGGAGCATAAATATTACAGGGAAGACTATCATCCGCCTGTACTTGTTGAAAAAAGCACTAAAGGGACATTACCAGAAGAAGATGCCGATCCTCCCCTTTCTGCAGCAGCCATATGGCTCACATACCAGTCGCTGCGTAAGGTTAACAGGCCCGATAGCGAGACGGGCTGGCAATACTTCTCCTCATCACCTGATCTTGCATGGAAGACAGGAACCAGCTTTGGCTTCAGGGATGCCTGGGCCGTGGGCACCACTCCCGGTTATGTTATAGGGGTGTGGGCCGGTAATGCAGGAGGAGAGGGAAGACCGGGACTGACTGGTGTAACAGCGGCAGCTCCCATCCTTTTTGATCTAGCCGGGCTGATGCCACGGAAAGAGTGGTTCAGATCGCCCGATGAGGAACTGACGGTCATCCCGGTTTGTGCTGAAAGCGGGTTCAGGGCCGGCCCCGATTGCCAGGATATCGTTCAGGTGAAAGCTTGTGTTAACGGTCTGAGAAGTGAAGCATGCCCTTATCATCATATCGTTCACCTGAACCTTAATGGATCATACAGGGTGAACCAGGGATGTGCCGGTCTGACAGAAATTATAAATAAACCCTGGTTTATACTTCCTCCTGCCATGGAATATTTCTACAGGCAGAAGCATCCGGAATATAAGGTTCTCCCCCCTATGGCTCCGGGCTGCACTGAAGAAAAAACAATTCCTTCAATGGAATTTATCTATCCCACACAGGGCATTAAGATATTCATACCACGCGATCAGACCGGGTCGAGGACCCGCATAGTGGCAGAGATAGCCCACAGGAATGCTTACTCAAGGATATTCTGGCATCTCGATGAAACATATATTGCCACAACGCAATATATCCACCAGGCAGAAATATATGCCGGTCCGGGAGTACATATAATCACTGCAGTTGACGATGAAGGCAATTCAATAGGCTGTCGTTTCACTATTACAGGGAAGTGACATACATGATTCTTCACAAAATTCTCGTGTCTTTGCAAAAAGTTTACGTTCTTTATCCCAAATTCATTTCTATGCCAGGGAACCCGGAGAACGAAATCTTTCCAATAGTGGATGAACAGGGAAACAGGATAGGCCAGGCCCCGCGTTCTGTTTGCCACGACGGGATTAGTAAACTCCTTCATCCTGTTGTTCATCTTCATCTGTTCAACAAGGAAGGAATGCTCTTCCTCCAGAAAAGAACGGCAACAAAAGATATCCAGCCGGGCAAATGGGATACATCTGTCGGGGGACATGTAGATATTAATGAAACAACCGGGCAGGCACTTTTAAGAGAAAGCAGGGAAGAGCTGGGATTAGAAGGTTTCACACCTCATTTCCTTAGAACGTACATATGGGAATCGGATCGCGAGAGGGAGCTAGTCCATACCTACTATACCATTTCAGATATGATTCCTGTTACCGATCCGGGAGAAATAGATGATGGTAAATTCTGGTCGCTTACCGATATAAAAGCAAATTTAGGAAAGGATATATTTACACCTAATTTTGAAAATGAGTTCAGCATGATATTTATCACTTCGGATGGTACAATAAATCCGCTGTAACAGAGTATATTTCAATATATTTTATCTGCCAGAAAATTCTATTTATTAATTTAATAATTATTTTATGAAGGGTCATAAAATTAAAGTGCTTCTAGCGCTGACGGGGATACTGACATTTGCAGGGTGGGTTATCTCGTGTACCCATAAAACAGACATATCGGGCTTGCCTGAAGTATGTTTTGAAGGGGAAGTACTTCCTGTTTTTCAGAACAGCTGTGCCATGTCAGGCTGCCATGATGGTCAGGGTGGCGGTGAATCGCGCCTTACTCTTAACACCTATGCCGGTATAATGAAGGGCATTTCCCCGGGTAATCCGGATGCAAGCCGTATTTACCAGGCTATCGTAGCAAAAGGAGGAGAAGGACAGATGCCTCCCTCACAGCCTCTGTCACTTGACAACAGGACTCTAATAAGAGTCTGGATAGAACAGGGCGCAAAGGAAACATTGTGTCCTTCTGCAACAGTCCCGCCTGATACAACACCGGGTACGGGAGGTACATTCTTTAATGCAAGAGCATGTTTCACACGTGACATACAACCAGTTCTTGTTTCAAAATGTGCCACAACAAATTGTCATGACGCCATATCGCACAGAAGCGGATATGATTTTACAACATATTCCTCAACTATGAATTCAGTGGTGGCCGGAGATCCTTCAAACAGCAGACTTTACCGTGTAATAACACTGGGCTCGGGAGAAGACAAGATGCCTCCGTCGAGCCAGCCTCAGCTCACCTCAGCCGAAATTGATTCGATATACCAGTGGATAAGCTATGGCGCTCTCAATGAGACCTGCGGTGAGACCTGCGACACCATCAGCCCGGTCACCTTTTCAGGCGTGATATGGCCGGAGATACAGACTGCATGTACCGGGTGTCACAGCGGAAGTTCTCCTTCAGGAAACGTGTCGCTTGCTTCGTATAGTGATGTGGCTGCCGCAGCTGCAAACGGTACGCTGATGAATGCACTTAAAGGAAACGGGGTCACAATAATGCCTCCATCCGGTTCCCTCTCAACATGCAAAATACGCCAGTTTGAAATCTGGATAGCCAACGGATATGCTAACAACTAGAAACCTGTAAGAAATGAAACGTATTATATTGTCATTATCGGGAATCATTGCCTTTATATTGATCTTTTCATCCTGCTATTATGATAACGAGGAGGCACTATATCCCAGTCTAAACCAGACATGCGACACCACCAATGTCACCTTTAATGCAACCATCGTTCCTCTGCTGAGTGATTACTGCTACTCCTGCCACTCCAATGCGACCGCTGCTACGGCAGGTAATAATATCCGCATGCAGGATTATGCCGATGTTGTTGCCAACGCTGTAATGATACAGGGTTCAATTAAGCATACCGGATCCTATTCCCCGATGCCCAAAAACGGAGGAATGCTGCCAGCCTGCCAGATATCACAGTTTGATAAATGGATTAGTAACGGGATGTTAAATAACTGATTGACCATTTCAACTTAATACCAATGAAAAAATATTCTCTTCTTGCAATCCTTATAATAATCACAGCCAGCCTGTATGCACAGGATAACGCTGGTGGTACTGCCAAAAAGACCACCGACGACATCAACTTCACAACCGAAACATTCGAATCAACAAGGATACTGAATGGTCATTCCATAGAAAGGCTGGATCCTGGTCAGCTTGATTTCAGAATTTCCCATCGTTTTGGTACACTTAATTCAGGAGCTTATAACTTTTTCGGACTCGATCAGTCGAACATACACCTGAGCCTTGAATACGGTATCACAAAATGGCTTATGATAGGCATCGGTAGAGGCAATTATGAGAAAACCTTTGACGGGTTCACCAAATTCTCCATATTAAGACAATCTACAGGTGCAAGGGTCATGCCCGTTTCGGTCTCTGTCCTGACATCTGCAGCGATGAATACACTCAAATGGACCGATCCGGCAAGGACAAATTATTTCTCATCGCGCATGTCGTACGTAGGCCAGGTTCTTATTGCCCGGAAATTCGGTGATTTTCTTTCCCTCCAGGTAACCCCTTCTTATGTCCACAGGAATATGGTGGCAACAGAGCTTGACCCAAATGACCTGTATTCAATAGGTGTTGGGGGAAGAATAAAAATAAGCAACATGATAAGTCTGGACGCAGAATATTATTACCTTCTTAACCCTACCAAATATATGAGTCAGAAGGTTTATAATCCATTATCGCTTGGTGTCGACATTTATACAGGTGGACATACATTTCAGCTCTTTTTCACTAACTCCCAGGCTATGATAGAAAAGGGATTTATTGGCGAAACAACTGGAAGCTGGACAAAAGGAGACATACGTTTTGGATTTAATATTTCCAGGATCTTCGTTCTACACTACCCTGATCAGAAATAAATGATTTAAAAGAGCTTTTCCCGAACCCGGGCTACCCGGATCATATTGTTATAGTATAAAAAATTATAGCCGCGATCTGCATAATAAATCCTCCCGGGGAGAATAAAAAAATATAAACATTTCTCCCGTGGCCCGCAGTGATATATCTTCTGTTGTTTGTACATTTATGACGCCGGAAATCCGGATAAATTTCATGCAGGAGACAATATCACTTCATATGGAATTTGCTCTGTTTGCCGGCTATATGTTCAGCTTAATTATTGCATAATTGTAAAAATACAGGACAAAATGAATAACCCCGTAAAGATACTCACCCTGAGCAGTGAGGTTGAAGCCCTGCTGATAGACAATATATTAAAAGACAGGAACATACCTCATATAATACGTTCGTATCACGATTCCGTATATGACGGGTTATGGCAAACCTCATCGGTGTGGGGTCAGCTGGAGGCTCCTGAAGAATACTCCGCTGAAATACTTTCAATATACAAAGAAATGTCTGAGAAACAGGAAAACTAAAATGTTTACCTATTAATTCAAAGTTTTATATTTGCCATAGCTTCAGTACTGTTGTGAGATTGATCATATCCATCTGACAATATGCCCCCTGCCATGGTCATCGTTCAAATAAGTGAATGATCGGGACAGACTGGTGCGGGAGGTTTATTTTCAAAACAGGGACTGGCTGCAACCGCGATATTATTTGTCACGGAGTAACAAATTATTGAAAAGATGGACAAAAAAAACAAAAATAATGGGCTGAACGACCTGGTAACCGTTCTGAAAAGTAAGTATCTCTACCTGGGTATACTGGCAATCATAGCCGGAGCAGCACTGAATTTCGCATCAGAGACCTATCTGCATAATTATATGAGTGAGGGAAAGACACTTCCCATGTTATCCGACCTTATTCTTGATAATCTTCCATATTACAACATATCTATCATCTACGACATTTTTTGTCTTGTCCCCGTTTTACTTGTATTCATTTATTTTGTACATAAGAAAGACTATAAACGGATACCCTATTTCTTTATACTAGTGGGTATATTTTATATTGTACGGGGCGTTTTCATCGTACTTACCCCGTTTGGTAACCCTCCTATGTTTAACGGCTCTGATCCTATATTCAGGGGTTTCTCCAAATATGAGCTTGGCGTTTACCCTTCCGGCCATGCAGGAAATGTGTTCCTGTTATATCTCCTGGTAAAAGACAGGAGTTATAAATGGCTTATTTTTGCCTGTCTCATAATAGTAATTGTCTCTCTTTTCCTTGCGCGTGGACACTACAGCATAGATGTTCTTTCTGGATTGTTCTTCTCATATGCCATAAGGTCATTCGGTGAGAAACATCTTTCAATGTTCGATCTTAATAACAGCCCGGCATTAAGGAAACCGGAGGCTGCTGATAGAAACCCCGGAAGGCATATTGAATCCGCTTTGGACTAATTACTGGTAATTTGTCTTTCTTACCCCCTGCGGGAATCTGTATTCTTTGGTATATGCCAAATATTATACTTTATTTTTGCATTGAAAATGAGTCTATTATGTGATAAAAATCATCTTTTTTTCGTGGAATTATCATCAAATGAGACTTTTGTCATTTTCCGGTATCATTTAAGGGTTTATTATTGTGTACAAATCTCATTAAAAAATGAATAACGCGATCTACACTTTCAAAGAACCTAAAAACGAACCAGTCTTAGAATACAGGCCGGGAAGCCCGGAAAGAATATCACTGGAGAAAGAACTTGCCAGGCAAAAAAGCCAGGTTGTTGATATACCCCTTATAATAGGAGGTAAAGAAATCCGGACAGGGAATACAGGTAAGGTTGTAATGCCGACGGATCATAATCATGTACTGGCTACCTATCATAAGGCAACTGAGCAGGAAGTTGCCCATGCCATAGATGCCGCCATGACGGCCAAAAAAGAATGGCTCAGTATGCCCTGGACCGAGAGGGCTGCGATTATGGCCAAAGCGGCAGAACTGCTTTCAACTAAATACAGGGACCTGATTAATGCTGCCACCATGCTTGGTCAGGGTAAAAATGTTATGCAGGCTGAGATCGACGCTGCCTGTGAAACGATTGATTACCTGAGGTTTAATAATTATTTCGCCTCGCAGATCTATTCCGACCAGCCATTTACAGGGCAGGAGACTCTTAACAGGATAGAATACAGACCGCTGGAAGGTTTTATTTTTACTGTAACACCTTTTAATTTTACAGCTATCGCAGCTAACCTCAATGTAAGTGTTGCATTGATGGGAAATACAACAGTGTGGAAACCTGCAACAACGGCACTTCTTTCAAACTATTACCTGATGAAGGTGTACGAGGAAGCTGGTCTTCCCGCGGGCGTTATTAATTTTGTTCCCGGATCGGGGGCACTCATCAGCAGTGTTGTATTTACACATAGGGATCTTGGCGGGATACATTTTACAGGTTCTAACGGAACTTTCAATACACTCTGGAAAAATATTACCGATAATCTTACAACATACAAATCGTACCCCAGGATAGTAGGTGAGACAGGTGGGAAAGACTTCATATTTGCCCATAAATCGGCACATGTCCCTGAACTGGCAACCGCTATTGTTCGTGGTGCTTTTGAATACCAGGGACAAAAATGCTCCGCAGCATCACGGGCCTATATACCTGAATCGATATGGAAAGATACCCGTGACACTGTGATAAGGATGGTCTCGGAAATAAAGACCGGCGACGTGGACGATTTCGGAAATTTTGTAAATGCCATAATAGACGAACCTGCGTATAACAGGATCATGGGGTATATCAACAGGGTTAAAGAGGAAGGTAAAGCAGAGATTATTACCGGAGGAAACGGTGATAAGTCAAAAGGATACTTTATAGAACCTACGGTTATTATTACAAACGATCCTCATTATTTCATAATGGAAGAAGAGATCTTTGGTCCCGTAATGACAATATATGTATACAAGGATGATCTGTATGATGAGACCCTGAAACTGTGTGATGAGACATCGCCATACGGTCTGACCGGATCTATCTTCAGTTCGGATAAATATGCAGCCCAAAAGGCCTTTGAAGTACTGAGATATGCGGCAGGTAATTTTTATTTCAATGATAAGCCCACAGGTGCTATTGTAGGTCAGCAGCCATTTGGCGGATCACGTGCCTCAGGCACCAACGATAAAGCCGGCAGCCACCTTAACCTGCTAAGATGGGTAAGTCCCAGAACTTTAAAAGAAACATTTGTTCCTGATACGGATTTCAGATATCCTTTTATGGAATAAGATTACCTGAAAAAATGAAATTCAATTGGCGCCGGTTTGTAACCGGTGCCATAATAAAATAATATCCTTCCGACTCTCGGGAGATCCCTCTCTTCATCAGGGACAACCTTTCTGCCGGTGCCGGTTTGTAAGCTGTGCCGGGGTCGGCCTTTAAGGTGAATATATCATCGTGGGTCTTATTTTTAATGTTGCCCATCACTTTTTCACATCTTTAAGAATCATTTAAGATAATTGCTCTTATTTTTACGGTCTTTAACAGAGCTTTAAATGGTCTCTTTATCAATACATATTTGATGCTATCTCCGGAACACCTACTCTGGCTGGAACACTGTGTTATAATCTTCTTCATGACATTTATTCATGAAGATGCCGCTATTATAGCAGCTGCTTTCTCTACTGTGGAATTTCATCTGCCGGTATGGATGGCTTTTGTCAGTGTTTACCTGGGTATCATTACCGGTGATCTTCTCATTTACGGACTGGGACATCTGGCTCAAAAGAACAAGTGGCTCAGATCAAAGATAATCGGTCCGCGGGTTGAGAGATTACGACTCTGGCTCGAGGGCAACCTTGTCAAGGTCCTTGTTCTTTGCCGCATAACACCGGGGCTCTTATTCCCTACTTTTGTTGCCTGCGGGTGGTTCCGTATTCCGCTTATCAGATTCGCCTCAGTATCAATAATTGCAGGGGCTGTTTATTCATCTATCGTCCTCACCCTTGTCATTATTTTCGGCGATCTTGTCCTCAATAACCTTGGTTACTGGGGATGGGGTTCACTCGCATTGGTGATGGTCGGTTTTGCAGTAAGAAACATTATGAAATCAAAAGCAAACAAAAATGATGTGGATTTAAATAATAAAATGTCCCCGTCATTCCTTTCTGTTTTCAGAAAATACATCCCGGCTCTTAAAAATAAGTTCCAGGGAATGCCTTCCCCGGGGGAAATGAAGAAAACAGTATCTATAGCCGAGCATTTCCCCAACAGCATCCTTTATATACCTGTTGGCCTGTATTATCTATTCCTGTCGTTGAGATATCACAGCCTCACCCTGCCTTCATCTGCCAATCCTAACATAGAGACCGGCGGTTTCATGGGCGAATCAAAATCGGGTGTCCTGAACCAGGTGGGAGAAGATCAAAAGAAGTGGGTGGCTGAGTATGTTACCCTGCACCGCGAAGATATTGAGCCGGAAGCTGACACGGAAAGAGCCCTGGCGCTTATGTCAACTAAAAACCTTAACTTCCCGGTAGTCGCAAAGCCGGATATAGGCTGGAACGGTTACGGAGTACGTTTTGTACAGGACAACGACAACCTTATTCAGTATATCAGCCAGTTCCCCAAAAATGAGAACATTATGATTCAACGGCCTGTACCTTACGACGGTGAAGCCGGCATCTTTTATGTCAGGATACCCGGAGAGGAAAAGGGGAAAGTTATTTCTGTGACACTGAGATACTTCCCATTCGTTACAGGTGATGGCAAAACAAGCCTCAGGGAACTGATCCAGACCGATGAACGAACCAGGCTGAGATCGCACTTCTACCTGGGCGGAAGATCTGAACATGTCGGATTCAGCCAGGAAGAGCTTGAAAATATACCACAGGAGGGAGAGCTGGTCAGACTGTCTTTCATTGGCAGCCTGAGAGTCGGCGGATTATACCGCGATGCCAGCGATATCATTTCACCTGAGCTCAGTAACCGTTTTGATGAGATAGCCAGGAGCATGCCTGAATTTTATTTCGGCCGCTTTGACGTGAGATTTGAATCAATAGAACTTCTTGCCAGGGGAGAGAATTTCTCTATCATCGAGATCAACGGTGCAGGAGCAGAAGCTATACAGGCCTGGGATCCCGCTGTCAAGATGGGAAAACTATACAGGGCATTCTTTAAATCATATGCACTTGTATTCAGGATTGGAGCACTTAACAGGGCAAGAGGCTTCAAGCCCATGACATTAAGAGATTTTATAAAAGCCGTCAGGCACCAGAATCGTCTTATTGAGCAGTATCCACCGGCAGGTTGATCTTTTTTTAGTACTTTTATGTGGATTACAGATATAAAGATGCCCGCTCAAACAATAGAAAATAAAGCCCTCTTCATTCTTAATCCCGATGCAGGAGTTCAACCTGTGAACTTTATCCTTTCCAAAGAACTAGCAAGAAGAAAGAAAGAACTTATTTGCTTTAAGTCCTTAAATATCAATGACACCGGGACATTTATAGAGGAGAACCTCGACAATCATGATGTCTTTGTGGCTGCAGGAGGTGATGGAACAGTACATACGGTAGCTTCGAGGCTTGTAGGCGGAGAAAAGATCCTTGGTGTCCTCCCCCTGGGTTCCGGTAACGGTTTTGCAAAGGAATTCGCGTATAACCTCAATCTTCGCTCACTACTCTCCGATATAAAAAAAGCCGACTCAGTAAAAATTGATGTAATTGAGGTAAATGAAAAACTGTGCCTCAATGTTGCCGGAATAGGTCTCGACAGTTTTGTTGCCCATTCATTCCATACTCTTAAACTCAGAGGCTTTCTGCCATATGTGTGGCTCACTTTAAAAACATTTTTGAGGTTGCGCCCCTTCGATGTTACAATATCACTGGCCGGGGAAAAACCTTTTTCTGAAAAACTGTATGTTCTTACAATT
Organism: Bacteroidales bacterium; assembly: GCA_046706305.1. Taxonomy (GTDB): domain Bacteria; phylum Bacteroidota; class Bacteroidia; order Bacteroidales; family VadinHA17; genus LD21. The sequence goes on along the minus strand of JBJKPQ010000155.1, from coordinate 521 downwards.
GCAAATACCCGCCAGTTTGGGAATAATGCATTCATAGCCCCGGCAGCAAAACCAAATGATGGTTTAATCGATATAGTACTTATCAGACCCTTCCCGAAAATCCTGGGACCTCTGTTTATAATCAGGCTTTTCACAAAGAGAATTAACAAGTCGAAATACGTTACTCATATTAAAACCGGAAAGGAAATTATAATTGAAACAGATGAAACACGGTTTCATATTGATGGTGAACCCCTTAAGATTACGGGTAAAGTGGTGATAAAGATAAAAAAGGAGGTTCTGAAAGTACTGAAGACCAGCCGGAACAGGATAAAACAAAATAATACAGTATAATTTACTAAACCATAAGATTAAAACTACTTACACATGAAAAAACTACTATTTCTGGTCCTTCTGTTCGCAGTAACGAAGGCTTTCGGACAAAACCAGGAGATCAACCTGATCCCCAAGCCGGTAGAAATGCACCAGTCGGATGGTACATTTGATCTTGAACCGGCAAGTACTATCGGTTACAACAACAA
>JBJKPQ010000154.1:0-38497 GCA_046706305.1 Bacteroidales bacterium | reverse complement strand
TTTCCTTCGTCACCCCACTGAAGTCCTAACAGTATGTCAATCTTCATATTATCTTATAATCTTACAGTCAAAATACGATGAACAATATACGAAAAATATTCTGATTGATGCCGCGCATTTTTCTATTGTTAATAAATGCAGGGATCAGGAAACAAAGGTATACGACAAACCTTCAGCGCAGGATAATTTCTTATTCATATTACAGGAGCATTCATATATACCGATCGGCCTGATTAAACAAAAATGAACTGCCTGTCAGGTCAGAAATTTACCACAAAGTCCAGCCAGGGGATACCTATTCCGATATCTGAGGCTATATCCTTGTTGTTAATAAATGCAAGATCAATGGATGTCTTTTCACCCAGAAATCTGATTCCGTATGAGATTATCCCGTAATATCCGTTGTTATTATTAATACCCGGGACGATCCAGTTTTCACTTACCAGTGCAATTCTTTTTGAGAGTCTTGCCATCCCGCTTATCGTGATAACCGGACTGGAACTTAAGTTACCATCAGCCCAGCCCCAACCAACTGCGCCTGTTATATTGTTGTTTTTATTCCCGTAGGTAGCAAAGAGATTAAGCGTGCCAAGCCCCCCGAACTCATCAACTGTCCTGATGGTATTGGCATAGAGGATGGAACCTCCGGCATAGAAATTCTCAGTTACTCTGGAAGAAACTTTCGGATTGATGTAAAATGCAAATGGTCCTTCACCATTTGCAATAAGGGAGAATATCTCAAAACCACCTGAAAGACTGAAGTTGTCGGTAAAAGCATAGCTGAAAGAGTTGAAGAATATCCAGGTGTTCTGATAATATCCATTTTTCTTTTCAAGCGGTATTGCGGAATTGCTGAGGAGATAGCGGGTTGGATTTGGATTAGGAAACCATATTCCCGAAGCCTTTTCGTCTATGGCAGAGACTCGTGTAATGGTTCTTATATTCTCCTTTTTCAGCTTTATCTCGCCCATAGTGCCCGACGAGATCACAATATCACTTCCTGTGACAGAAAGAATTTTACCTGTAACAACTGATCCGTCTTTTAGAGTGATCTGGTAAGTTTTTAATATCTCAACCTGAAGATCCTGCTGGGCCCTGCCTACCCCGGGAATTAGTGATAGAAAGGCCAGGGAAAAAACCAGGTGCCTTAGAATTGCTCTGATATTGATACTCCTGTTTTTCATTACATGGCAATTTTAGTTATTTGCGAATCATCTTAAACTGACCTGATAATAAATTGTATAGGGGAGGATAAATTGTAAATATATGAATCCTGATAATCAGTAGTTACCTGGTAAAGCCGGTTGCAGAATGGAACCATTGCATGATGGCTTAAAGAATATACTTGATATCTGAAAGTTAAGAAATTCCGGGGATATGGCAAAATGTAAATCCAGGATGTGAATTGCTCACTCTTTTTCTTTTATCGAGCCATAGATGTACAGCGAATGATACTGAGGGTTGAAATTATAGAGTTCACTGGCTGTATTAATAATTTCGTGAATTCTGGGATCGCAGAATTCTATTACTTTCCCTGTTTCAATATCAATAAGATGATCGTGTTGTCCGCATTGGTATGCTCTTTCAAACTGGGCAATATTTTTACCGAACTGGTGTTTGATAACAAGATTACAGTCGAGCAGGAGTTCAATCGTATTATAAAGAGTGGCCCTGCTTACCCTGTAATTTTTATTTTTCATGAAGATATAGAGCGATTCTATGTCAAAATGACCCGGCCTGGAATATATTTCATCAAGTATGGCATATCTTTCAGGAGTCTTTCTGTGGCCCTTTTTTTCAAGATATTCAGTGAAGATCTTTTTAACCGTTACTCTTGTATCATCACTAAGCATATTTGGATTATTTTAAAATAATAACAAAAATATACAATTTCCGTGGAATTTAAATGAATATCGGCTGATAAAAATTGTTAAGAAAAATCTTCTACACGCTTAACATTATCAATGCCTTTGATGTTTGAGATTTTAAGAATGAGGTTATTCAGGTCTTTTGTGTGATGAACATACAGGTCAATTGTGCCTTCGAAAATTCCGTTTTTAACAGAGATATTAATATTGGTCATATTCACCTTAAGCTCTTCGGAAATTATTGTTGTAATATCATTAACCAGACCTATCCTGTCGATGCCTGTCATGCTTATCCTTGCCAGGAAAGAAACAAGCTTATGAATAGTCCATTTCACAGCGATTATCCTGTTTCCCTCATTCGACATAATCCTGATAGCTACCGGGCACTTAGGTTTGTGAATTATTATTGATCCTTCGGGTGAATGGTAGCCTATTACCTCATCTCCGGGTATAGGGTTGCAGCACTTTGCTATTTCGTACGACTGTTCTGCATTTACAACGTTTTCCCTCAACAGGAATGGAACGTTTTTATCAATTTTTTCGGGGGTGGCAGGGATGTCCTTTTTATCTTTCTTTGAGCCTATAAGTTTTAATTCCCAGTACTTGATAACATTTTTGGAAGGATTTTTCCTGATAATTTTCTTCAGGTTATCCAGATTGATCCTGCCGAGACCAATACCGGAATAGAGATCATCTTTATTTAGTGCATCATAGGCAACAAGCAGCTTTTTCATGATAACTGCATTAGCAGTCTCCCCAAGTGTTTTAAGCTTATTATCAAGGATTTCAATACCCTTCTGGATACTGTCTTTGGATTCATTTTTAAGGGCATTCTTAATGGCATCCTTGGCTTTCGATGTTCTGACAAAAGAGAGCCATTCTTTCTCCGGTTTTGCAATGTCAGAGGTTATGATCTCTACCTGGTCACCACTCATCAGAATCGCATTAATCGGGTTTAGTTTATAGTTAATCTTGGCCCCGATAGCCTTATTACCTATCTCGGTATGTATTTCGTATGCAAAGTCAAGTGCCGATGCTCCTTTCGGCAGGCTAACAAGGGCTCCTTTAGGCGTAAAGACCATAATTTCCGACGAGAAGAGGTTCATTTTAAATTCATCGAGGAATTCAATGGGGTCCTCTCTCGGATTCTCCAGCATAACGCGGATCTTTTTTATCCATTTATCGAGTTCACTCTCCTGTGAGCCGTCACCCTTATATTTCCAGTGAGCTGCATAACCTCTTTCGGCTATCTCGTCCATGCGCTTGCTTCGTATCTGTACCTCAACCCATTGACCTTCAGGGCCCATTACGGTGACATGAAGAGCCTCGTAACCATTTGGTTTTGGCCTGCTCACCCAGTCGCGCAGACGGTCGGGCTTTGGCAGATAAGAATCAGTGATAATGGAGTAGATATTCCAGCATTGTGTCTTTTCAGGGATTCCGGGCATCGGATCAAAAACAATCCTGACAGCCAGGACATCATATATTTCCTCAAAAGGGACATTTTTGGCCTGCATTTTTTTCCAGATGGAAAAGATAGACTTGGGCCTTCCGCTGATATCGAATTTGAAGCCGGCTTCTGTAAGTTTTTCAATTATAGGATAAGAAAACTTGTTTATAAGTCCTATATTCTTTTTCTCACTGTGTTTAAGCTTGGAGGCTATTTCTTCGTAAATCTGGGGTTGCCGGAACTTAAAGCTCAAATCCTCAAGCTCGCTTTTTATGGCATACAGGCCAAGGCGATGAGCAAGAGGGGCATACAGAAAGATTGTCTCTCCTGCCACTTTCATCTTCTTATGTTCTGGCATTGAATCCAGTGTTCGCATATTATGCAGACGGTCAGCTATCTTTATGAGAATAACTCTGAGATCATCGGAAAGAGTAAGAAGCATCTTCCTGAAGTTCTCAGCCTGCATGGATGATGAAGTTTCCTTGTTATATGTACCGGATATCTTTGTTAAACCGTCGATAAGAGATGCTATTTTAGGTCCAAAGTCCCTTTCGGCATCCTCCAGCGAATACTCCGTATCTTCCACAACATCGTGAAGTAAAGCTACAGCTATCGACTTGGCGCCAAGACCTATTTCCTGGTTGACTATCCGTGCTACCGAGATGGGATGAATTATATAGGGTTCACCCGATTTTCTCCTCATATTCCAGTGAGCCTCATTGGCCAGCTTGAAAGCCCTGTCAATCAGTTCCCTGTCATCCGGCTTGTTACATCGTATAAGATTGTTAACAAGTTTGTCATATTCAGCCTGGATAAGATTTTTATCCTCTTCATCAAAAATATCCTTGTTCCCCATAAAATATTTATGCAGCAACTTATAATATAAGCTACAAAGATAACTTTTCCCCGTAAATTTCTTTACTAAAATATCTGTTTAGTATCAATGCTTTCACAGATTACTGTGTTGTTGGATATCAGCTGGTATTTTACGGTGTATATTATTTTCCGGGATTAATTTTTTCGTATTATGGTAACTGTCCCGGTTCTTTTTATCCGTTCACCAGATGGGGTTGTCAGATCAAGAAACCAAAGGTATACGCCCTGTGGAGCCGGGCTCCCTTTTTCTGTTCCATCCCATTCTTCAAGGGAATTTCTCGAGTCAAAGACTTTTTTCCCGAATCTGTCATTTATGATTAGATGGTAGTCTGCCGGGGTAAATGACAATACCGGTTTGAAAAGGTCATTAAGCAGATCATTATCAGGTGTAAATAGATTTGGTACAGTAATAAGCTCTGCAGGTTCGGTGCATGCAGCGGAAGACCTGCTCTCACCTGTAATATTGTAAGGGTTACCGGTTTCTGTGGAACTAATATAAAAACAAATCCTGTTTGCAGAGATGTTGTACATAATATCCTTGTAGCTAACAGAAAAAGTGGTGTCTGAGGAGGGTATCAGATTCTTTTCAACATATCCCTCACCTGTATCTGAATATAACCGGTATGATGATACTTCCCCATTCCATTTTCTGTATGGATTCCATGATAATACGATATCATCTCCTTCTTTTTTTAACGACAGGACAATATTGGAGGAAATGTTTGAGGTTGTCAGAGGAATATTACAGTTATTTAAAGCAGAAAGCCTGTAGAAGTTAACCCTTTTCAAGTCGGCATCATAATCGGTGTAGGCAATTGATCCTTTTATTCCTTCAAACCTTTTGATTTCTGAAAAAGATCCTGAATATCCTGTTTTTTTCTCCAGGCTGTAAGTACTGATATCAGTATCATCATCAATAGTGAATGAAAGTGCTATCTCTTTGTCATCACTTATTGTAGCATAATCAGCATTGATCCAGGCAGGAGGTTTTTGTATTCTGGTTATTATGCAAATACTGTTCGATTTGCTAACGGTTCCATCTTCAAGGTTAGCCTGAAGATAGAAGCAATAACTCTGGTCTGACAAAAAATTGCTGATAGTATAATTTGTTGAATCAGGTACAATATTTTCAAGTTCACTGAAACCCTGATTATTCAGGGAACTGAATATTGAATAGCTTTCGACGTTTTTTGGTAAATGATTATAGCTGTTCCATTTAAGTGTTATGGTTCTTTTACAGGAGTCTACATCAGCTTCAAGGTATATTGTTGCCAGCGAATTAGACAGAATGCTTGTGCATCTTGGCAATCTCATTGCTGCCACAACATATGATGTACTATAGTACTTGGTGCTTACCGTAGGGATGGTGAAGCTTGTAATAAGAGGATCCCAGATCGTATCCACAGGCATTCCATCCGAATTTTTGAAGGTATAAATGATATACGCTGCAATATCGGGTGAGGGACTAAGTGACCAGTTAATAACAGTAAATCCAGTTTCGGGAACCACTGATACCGAGGTGAGTTCAGGTGGCAGAGGCGGATCAGTAATGCAATTTACCTGTGCCTTCAGGCTCCATGAAAGGCTGTTAATGGTCAGGAGTATAATATACAGTATTTTTTTCCTCATTCGGTTCCTGCGGTGACCTGGTACAGTTCATCAATCTTATAATACGTTTGTGCAAGCCCGGTTATTTCATCAGGGCTTATTGTTTTTATTTTTCCGGCCAGCCTGTGATAATATTCATTTCCCAGACCGAATTCCCATACTGCCCTGAAACTTTCCGCCAGAGCAAATGGACCATCAAACATTCTTAGCATCTCACCCGACATGTAGTTTTTTACTAGTTTAAGTTCATCTGCGCTCACCGGCTCTTTTCCTATTCTTTCAATCTCCCTGTAAATCTCCTCGAGTGTATTCTTTATGTATTTGGTACTAACCTCCGTTGATATGGCCTTATACCCCGACATGTCAAGAGATGTAACCAAAGAACTTATGCCATATGTATAGCCTTTATCTTCCCTGATATTCTTCATCAGCCTGGATCCGAAGTATCCGCCGAGTATTGTGTCCAGTACCTTAAGACCAGGATAGTCGGGATGTCTCTTGTTTATTGTTGCTGATCCAATTCTGACAGCTGTTTGTACTGCCTCTTTTCTTGTTATATGTATCTTCTTTTCATTTTCTCCGCATGGTTTTGGTGTGCCGGTACTTGCTGAAAATTGCCCCGGAGAAAGTGCTCCGAAGTATTCATCAAGGAGCCCGATTGTATTGGCAGGAGGTCTGCCAGATACAATAATTGCCATATTTGACGGTGTGTAATACTTCTTATGGAACTCTTTAAGCTGACCTGATTTTACGTTGTTGAAATCCTCCTCAGTAACCTGTCTTCCATAGGGATGGTTTTTACCGAAAACAGATCCAAAGAATTGATCCAAAGCAATATGCTGTACCTTTTCCCTGTTAACCATAAACCAGTGCAGTCTTTTTTTCAAAAGTGTCTCCATTTCGTTTTCAGGGAATGCGGGATAGAACAGAATCTCCCTGCTCAGGTCCAGTATATTCCTGAGATGCTTGCTCAGGAGGTAGATTACAAGGCCGGCTCGGTCCTTTTCGAATGACAAACTGATAAAGGAGCCAAAGAAATCAAACATGCTGTTGATTTCCTCAGCTTTATGATTTTCAGATCCTTCTGTTAACATAAGGTTCGTTGTAGAAGCAATAAGGGACGAATTTTCCATTACCTGGCCTGCCCTGAAGGTGAACTCTATCCTTGTTATGTTTTCGGTACCCGATTCAATGATGAAGACAGGTACGCCGTTTCTAAGATTAAATACTCCTGCTTCCGGTATATTTATATTGCCAACGGGAAAAACAGGTGGCTGTATGCGCTGTAAGTCGCTCATAATTAATTATTTCTTATGGATTTGTAATACAGGCTGCTACAATTTGAACCTGTCATGTATTTCTTAACAGCACTGGTAACCATATCGTAATTAATAGCACGGTATTTTTCTACTTCGTGATTTATAAGATCAGCATCACCTGTCAGTTCATATGAACAAAGGTTATAGGCTTTGTTTAAGATACTGGTATTTGAAAATACTGCCGTAGCTTCAAATTTATTCTTCACCTTTTCCATCTCATCAGTCATATTGTATTCGTTTTTCAGGCTATCAATAACTTGTGCGAGTGCCTCTTCTGCCTGGCTGAAATTGACATCTTTCATAAGTTTACCATTTATTATCAGCAGGCCGGGATCAATGTCGGATGTTATGTAGGCATTAATCTCGCTGAAAAGTTTCAGCTCCCTGACAAGTTTTGTATTCAGTCTGCCCGATTCTCCTCCGGCAAGCAGATCCGTTATCATGTCCAGGGTACGGAAATCATCATCCGTTCGGCCCACTGTATGCCATGCTTTATAAAGAGCATCAGACGGTAGATCTTTTTCAAGTGTAAGTATTCTTTCTTTCTTCTGTTCTGGTTCGGCAGGAAGAATTCTTTTCCTTATTTCCCGTTTTTCTATTGGGCCGAACCATTTCTTTACAAGATCATAAGCCTCTGGTCCGGAAATATTACCGGCCATAGAGAGAATAGCATTATTAGGGGCATAGTGTGAAAAGAAAAAATCCTTAACCTGTTGTAGTTCAGCTCTTTCAATATGTGATATGTCCATGCCGATTGTTGGCCACCTGTATGGATGAACCTTGTAGGCAAGCGGACGCAAGTTAAGAATAGCGTCGCCATACGGCTGGTTAAGGTACCTTTGGTTGTATTCTTCAATTACTACACTTTTTTGAGTATCGAGGTTTTTCCTTGAAAAGTCAAGGCCAAGCATCCGGTCAGATTCCAGCCATAAACCTGTTTCAATATTTCCGGCAGGAAGGGTAAGATAGTAATTGGTAATATCGTTATTTGTGAAGGCATTGTTCTCTCCGCCTGCCATTTGCAGCGGCGAATCGAAGTCAGGTATATTGACAGATCCTCCGAACATTAAGTGTTCAAAAAGATGTGCGAAGCCTGTCATTTCCCTGTCTTCATCCTTTGAACCTACATTATAAAGAATATTAAGTGCTATAAGCGGAGTTGATCTGTCCTCATGAACAAGGATCTTTAAGCCGTTATCAAGTAAGTATCTGTTGAATTTGATCATATTCTATTTTTCTTTCTTCATTTTCAAAAAGTCCGTCTTAATCCGGCAATATACTATGACAAACTTAACTAAAAAACAGTGAAGGATTAGTATTGTTTCTATATTTGCATCATTATGTTCAGGAACCAATTCTTCAAAAAGCTATTACATAAGAATCTTGTTGGAATAGACCAGGTAAGGATGATCTATATACTTAGCCTGGTGATTGGTTTACTTAGTGCCCTGGCTGCAGCATTGCTTAAGAACGCGATCCATTATACCCAGCATTTGCTTACCAGGGGAATAACAAATGAATCGGGCAGCTTTCTTTATCTGGCTTATCCTTTAATAGGGATGTTTCTTACTCTCATATTTGTCAGGACATTTGTCAAGGATAAAATCGGCCATGGTATAAGCAGGATTTTATATGCTATTTCAAAGAAAAGGAGCTATCTGAAGACACATCATACATGGTCATCCATGGTGGCCAGCACGTTTACAATCGGATTTGGCGGATCTGTAGGAGCAGAGGCTCCCATTGTTCTTACAGGTTCAGCAATAGGTTCTGCCATTGGCAGGTTCTTCAGACTCAATTATAAAAATGTTACTCTACTTGTCGGTTGCGGCGCTGCAGGAGCTATTTCCGGAATATTCAAGGCACCTGTAACAGGTATAGTCTTTACCCTGGAGATACTTATGCTCGACCTGACAACATGGTCTATTGTGCCCCTTATGATATCATCTGTCACAGCAGCCACGGTGGCATATTTCCTTATGGGCAACAAGGTCCTTCTTTCATTTAATGTTGTAGAGTCATTTCATATCTCTAACATTCCATGGTACCTCCTTCTTGGTATTGTGTCGGGAATAATATCTCTTTACTTTTCGAAGATGACCCTATTCCTTGAAAGTAACTATGAGAAAGTCAAGAATGTGTATATAAGGCTCTTACTTGGTGGTGTCGTGCTCGGTGGACTGATTTATTTGTTTCCTCCTCTTTATGGTGAAGGATACGATACCATAATGGCTTTGATGCAGGGTAATCCGGATGCATTATATCATAACAGTATATTCAATCAATTCTCGAACCAGTTTTTTATGGTTGCACTCTTCATGGCAGGACTGGTTTTTCTCAAGGTCTTTGCAAGCAGTTCGACTAATGGTGCCGGTGGGGTCGGAGGTATCTTTGCACCTTCGTTGTTTCTTGGAGGAGTAAATGGCTATTTTGTAGCTATCCTGCTGAAGAAATTCATGGATTTTAACCTTCCGGATAACAGGTTTGTACTTGTTGGGATGGCCGGTATGATGGCAGGAATTATGCATGCACCTTTAACGTCTATTTTTCTTATTGCCGAGATAACCGGGGGGTATAATCTCCTTATACCTCTTATTATTACATCCACTGTAGCCTATATTACAGTCAGGGCCTTTCAGTCACATTCCATATATCATGTTCAGCTGGCTCAGAGAGGAGAGCTTATTACACACGATAAGGATAAAGCTGTATTGACATTTATGGACTGGAAGAAAGAGATAGAGACAGATCTTTTGACAGTAAAATCGACTGATACACTTGGAGATCTGGTAAGGGTTATTTCCAAATCGAAACGAAACCTTTTCCCTGTAGTGGATGAGTATAACATTCTCGAAGGAGTGGTCCTGCTTGATGATGTCAGGGAGATTATGTTCAGGCATAATTTATATGATACTACATTTGTCAAGGATCTCATGACTATTCCACCTTCCTATATTGATAAAAGTGAGAACATTGAAACTGTAATGGAAGCATTCAGGAAGACCGGGGCATGGAATCTTCCGGTACTTGATAACGGGTACTATGTGGGCTTCCTTTCAAAATCGAGGATTTATGCCACCTATCGTGAATTGCTGGTAGAGTTTACAGATGAATAAACGAAAAAACATAAGATCATGAAAAAAGACACTGTAATATTTGATTTGATTGAACAGGAACGCCAAAGGCAGCTAAATGGTATTGAGTTAATTGCATCAGAAAATTTTGTAAGCGACCAGGTATTGGAGGCTATGGGGTCGGTGATGACTAATAAATATGCCGAAGGTTATCCGGGTCACAGGTATTATGGTGGTTGCGAAATAGTTGATCAGTCGGAGCAGATTGCAATTGAAAGGCTTAAGGAATTGTTTGATGCTGATTATGCCAATGTTCAGCCTCATTCCGGTGCACAGGCAAATATGGCAGTGTTTATGGCCGTTTTGAAACCGGGAGATACATTTATGGGGCTGAATCTTGCTCATGGTGGTCACCTTTCTCATGGTTCACCGGTTAATTCATCAGGCATTTTATACAGACCCGTGGCTTATAGTGTTAGTGAAGAAACGGGTCTTATAGATTATGATATGATGGAAGAAACGGCTAAAAGAGAGAAGCCAAAGCTGATAGTCGGAGGAGCGTCAGCGTATTCCCGCGAGTGGGACTACGAGAGGATGAGGAAGATAGCCGACAGTGTAGGTGCCATGTTAATGGTCGATATGGCACATCCAGCCGGGCTTATTGCAGCAGGTCTCCTTGAGAATCCGCTGAAATATGCTCATATTGTAACTTCAACAACACACAAGACACTACGCGGACCCAGGGGTGGGATCATTCTTATGGGAAAAGACTTTGTTAATCCATGGGGTATGACAACTTCAAAGGGAGAACAGAGAATGATGTCATCGCTGTTAAACTCGGCAGTATTTCCGGGGGTCCAGGGTGGGCCGCTTGAGCATGTTATTGCTTCTAAAGCAGTATCTTTTGGCGAAGCTCTTACCTCCGAATTCCGCGCATATCAATCGAGGGTGAAGAAAAATGCTGAAGTAATGGCTGCTGCTTTTGTCGACAAAGGTTACAAGGTTATATCGGGTGGCACTGACAACCATCTGATGCTGATAGATCTTCGAACTAAATTTCCCGATATCTCAGGTAAAAAAGTGGAAAACACGCTGGTTCGCTCCCATATCACTGTAAATAAGAACATGGTTCCGTTTGATACACGATCTCCTTTCCTTACATCTGGCCTTAGGGTCGGAACACCGGCCATAACAACCAGGGGACTAAAAGAAGAACACATGGGTGTTATTGTTGATTTTATCGACGAGGTTATTTCGGGTATTGATAATGAGCAGGTGATTAAAAGGGTAGGCGACAGGGTAAAGGATATGATGAGATCCTATCCTCTTTTTTCAATGTAATCATTCCTATTTCTTTTCTATCAGGGAAATACTCTTGAAGCCGAGCCCTGCAAGCTCGGGATAGTACCGGAATGTTTCCTCACGTGTGTTGAATCCGGTAATGAGCACATGGTAATAGTCCCACACTTTTACTATTTCGACAGGAAGATCAAGTTTTGAGATTATTCTTCTCTGAGCCTTTAGAGCATCAGATTTTTTAAGGTAAACACCTACCTGAAGTGAATATGTCGTTTGAGCCGGAGCTTCAGAGACCACTGTATTTTCCTCAACAAGAGGATAATGGTTTACAGGAGCCGATAATGGTGGTATCTCAATGTTATACAATATCGGTGTGACAGGCTTTACAGGCTCCGGTACTTCAGGTGCTGCCTGCAGTTCAGGCTTGACAGGTACAACCCACACATCTTTTAATCCAAGCTTTCCTATTTCAGGTTGTATTCTCTCCATTTCATCAAGCACTGACCTGTCTGTTATAGGAACACCTGAAATCCTGACCTTGTAATATCCTCCTTCCTTTACAATATCAATTTTCCTGTTAAGTCCCGCAGCAAGCTGGCCCTGGAGGGCAAGGGCATTTGACTCAAACTTAAATGCACCCAGCTGCAATGATACTTCAGGATTAAATCCTGTTATTCTTTGGTCTGTAATAGTTGTGACAGTATCCTTTGTCTCTTTCAATATCCATTGTTTTTTCTTCGCTTTGAGACTTATAACCCATAGTTCATTAATACCGTTGTTGTGGAGGATATTAATAAGCCTGTCTACTTCCTCACGGTCTTTTATATCATTAATACGGACTTTGTAGAAGCCGTTCTCTATAACAATGTCAACTTCCCTTCCAAGCACTTTCTCAAGGCTGGCGCGAAGTCTTTCTGCATTTCCTTTTACTTTAAAGGCTCCAAGCTGAACTGCATAACTGTCTTCATCAATTGTAACAAGTTCCTGCGTTACTTCATGGACAATCAGTACTGAGGTATCTTTCCTGATCAGCGGCTTTTGCTTTTTAATTTCATTTATTACTGAAGTGTCCTGTTTCATTCTGACTGTAAAGTCCAGCCCGTTTATTACATCTCCCTCGATGCCGCTTTTTACCTCAAATGTACGGGAAACGGGCATTGCTGTCATATTAAGTTTATCCATCTGCAGGGAATCGACCATAACCGTATATTTGCCCGGAGCAAGACCGAAATAGTTAAAATAACCGTCACCTTCACTTAATGTTCTTCCTTTTAAATTTGATTTCTCATCAAGGAATTTTACAATAATTCTTCCAAGGCCTTTACTCATACCTTCACTTTCAAGCATTATGTTTCCGGAAGCTTCGCCTTTAACAGCAACAGGAACCTCTACCTCTTTCAATATCTCCGGATCAACAGCAACGCTCATTGTCAGCTTGTTGAGGCGCCAGGCTATATTGTCGAAGCTGTTTTTATCAAGTTCTATGAAACAGTTGGTATATGGTTCCAGGCCTATGATCCTTATAGTAGTATCACTTTCATTTTGTATTACCCGGCCACCGTTTACATGAAGATTCAGCCCGAAGGCTTTAGGTTCTCCTTTATCTCTTTTTCCATTGTTGTTTATATCGATAAAAGGAATAACCGTAATGCCACCTTTCCCCACATTGGTACGATTGTCCGCAGCAAGATACCTGGTCTTCCTGTCACTTATTATGCTGCCGCGGGCATATTGGGTCATACTTGTTTTATTGTTTGTCCGCCTGAACGATGCACCTGCCTGGGCAAATGAGAAGTCGTACTTTAATCCTATTTCTGCCATTTGTATCTTGCTTCTGAAAAGTTGCTCATATGAAGCATCAAGATAAGCATGGTCAAAAAAGTGCTTCTGCAGAGTCACTTTAGCCGATATAAACTCATTATCTGAATAGGAATATTGTGTTTGAGGCATTAATATAAAACCTCCTGGTAACCTGGTGGAAAGAGAAAGATTACTGTAAACATAAGGGCTGGAACTGCCTGTGAACAAACCGTAGGTTGTCACACTTGTATTCACTCCCAGTAGTGAGCCGGAAAATAGCCATTCTCCTGTTGTATACTGATTTGAGGAAGGGAGGATTATCTGGTAAACAGAGAACCTGTGATATGACCTTAAACTCCCTATTTTCAGAGGAAGAGAAAGTACAGCTTTCCGTTCTTCCCTGTAATTGTAACTTATAGCTTTCTGGTCCTTATTGTACCACGTATAATCAAGATCGAGTTGAATATTTGAAGGAAGCCTGTAGGTAAGTGTGCCTTTTGCTCTTACACCATAGTCATATTCACCGGATAACAAAATATTGTTGGTAACCCTTACAGATGCATTCATAAAAGGCATTGCAGGCCGGGCACTTATCGACGAAAGGTACTCCATTCCTCCACCTAGGGTAATGCTCTTTGACAGACCGTAATTAAAATTAGCCCTTGTAAATCTGCTGGCAAGAGTATCTTCGATTATTCCGGCACTGACAGTATACTCCATTGTTTTTACAGGCAGGAAATTAAAAGGGATGGAAATATTCTGTTCCCTGGTACGCTCTTCTCCCCATGGACCATAGAACTTAAGCCTTACTGTCGAATTTCCGTAAACAAGGGGGACTTCAAAACTGAAGAATCCGGAAGCATCTGCTTTTACGTAATCCACCAGAACATTATTGATATACAGTTCCACAATCCACCCGGGCTCTGTCCTGTCGCTTAGATTATATGTACCAAAAGACCGTCTGTATGTTGTCGGTGTATTTGTTAACTGTACACCTACAACCGGATTATAAATGGAAGATATTGCCTGAGGTGCTATTTTCCCTGCCATGATCTGTCTAAGCGGGCTGAAATCGTTATTTACATATCGCCACCTGTAGAACTGTTGTTTTTCATTAAGCCCTTCACTGCTGTTGTAATAAAGATTTGCAGTTGCCTCTCCTTTTGCGAGCATGGCTCCTAATGCAAGGTTTAGACGTGTATCGGACTGACCGTTTATCTCCTCTGTCGATATTGCTGACCAGTCGGCCATTCCAAATCTGAAAAGTGGATATGTTCTTTCAATTGTGGTATCTGCTTTAACTTCACCTTTTAGCCTTGTCAGGTTCTTTCTCATTTCCTCAAGACGCATTTCCCGTATTAACGGAAGTTCCAGTTTACTGTTAATAGTAGCTGAAAGAGATCTGAAATTAAATGCGCAGTCAAGGCCGAATATTTTCCCGAAATAATACGTGTTGAGATAAAGGTTTGATTCGGTTCTTATTAGGTCTCCGGGTTTCAGGTCATATGTCTTGTCCTGGTAAGTAATCCTGTTGTCGGACCGGGAGATAGTATATGTAGCTTCCTTGCTGATAAAAAAACCTGACACCGATGTTAATCCCGGTGTGGGGGTGTTTTTTATTTTCAGGAAATCAAAAAGGTCGGTTACCGGAAGATATAATTCCTGGCCTTTGATAACTGCTGGCATTTCTGTTCCCCCGATAAGCGGGATATTAACGAATATTGAGATTTCATAATAATCCTGCTGCTCCTGTGCACATATCCTTCCGGGTATGAACATAAGAATAAGAGCAATGACAAAACCATAAATCGTCAGAAATGGCTGCATACGATTTAAGAACCTGATATTTGAGTATGCTTTTCTGCCGGTCATTATTATTCTCTTATTCTGTCACTTTTTTTTCCGGATTTTATTCCTGGATGAATGTTATATCAAAGGTTCCGCTATAGCTTCCCGGCGGACTGGATGATGAATTTCCGACAGTCAGCGTACCAGATATATTTAATGTTGTATAAGCCGGAGGATTTACGGTGATTACAAAAGGTGATGCAGGGTCTGAACTTTCAAGATGAAGATTCATTGAGCCTCCGTTACTTCCCGGCAGGCTTACATCCGAACCAAAAACAAGCGATATAAGGGTACCTTCGTTGGCGACAAGTTTAAAACTGGCAGCATTAAAACTGAATCCCAGGTTTAACAGAATAACATCTCCTGTTGCAGTTCTCGATCCGTCAGTATTGACAGTAACAGATCCACCCACAGAGCCCTGGGAGAAAGCTCCGAAAGCCATATTCTGGAGAATTGTTACCTCTACAGGACGGGGTGGGGGCTCCTGTGCGAAAAGATCGCGGGATATAACCATCATCACGACTGATATGAATATCAACATGAAAAGCCTGCCTGATATTTTGGTTATTATCATCTGTTATGTATATATATCTTTTTCGATACCCTTTCAGGTCCGCTCGAATAACTAATTACATAAATTCCGTCTTTTACACCAGGACTTAACTCGTAATAGCCCTTGTCATATATTTTTTGTAAAAACATTATCTGGCCTGTCAGATTGTACAGGCGTATAAGACCTTCTCCGCCGTAAATATTATCTATGGTGGTCTTCAATATTCCTTTTGAACAGTAAACAGAAAATAATCCCGAGTCTTCAGTTTCCGTATAAGTACCCGTAGCTATGCTTGTGATATTTAGTATAAACCTGTTATTATATTCCCCAGATGTTAGTTTAACCACATATTCACCGGCATTTTGCAAATCCTTTTCTCTTCGGGCAGCAAGATCGGAAAGTATTATCCTTCTGTTTGCGAGTGAGGGATCCAGATCGCTGATCCTGAAAACTACATCTCCGTCCCTGTTGATCTTCAGTCCCAGTGGTATTGCCGTACTGTCGTCAGCAATAGCCGGAAGGGCATCTACAGAAAGTTTAAGACCATCCTGGCTGACGACATACAGATTTGTCACTGAGTAATCGGTATTAAGAAGTTTCAAAGCATCAAGCTGTGTGTCAAATACAGAGCCTGCTTTTTCATCGAAATAAACAACCACCGGATCAGAAGAAAATGTATCATCGGAAAATCCTGCAGTAAGCCTGAGCACAGGAGGCTTGTTTACCTGTAAGGATTTGCTGAAAGGATGGGTGAGATTATCTATTCTGACACTATTGTCCATTGTCAGAGTACCTGTCACCGGGTAACTTCCGTCTGAGACATGGATGAAAAAGCCCTGCATAGATGGTATAATGTTGCTGGCCGTTCCATCACTTGATATACCGTTTATATACGATCTGTAAGTACCGCCGTACTGATCGGTGGAACTGGCTTTAAAATAATACAATGCGTTGTCAATATTGGTCTTGGTCCATCCGGAAGGTGCATCCCAGTCAATAGGCGAGGGATATGGATTGCCTATAAGGTTAAACCCCTTGGTGTATGTATTGTTGTGATTATAAAGTGTAATACTAAGACTGCCATTGTTAACAGCTCCGCTCAGATCAACTGTGTTTGGAGAAGTTGAGGAACCGAAATTAGCAGCATAACCAGTTAAAGGTAGCAGTGGATTTGTTGTGGTATAATAACTTACCCATCCTGAACCAGTCCGGCTTTCATCGTATTTATAAAATGTAAAATAGCCCAGCGACATATCGTCACTGAATTCATTAACAGTTGCTGATTGGAATGGAGAACTGAAATATTTATATCCGAACCCCACTGCCAGATAACGCTGCATTGTCACTGTGCCCGTAACATTTCCACTGCCTGATCCTGAAATAAGTGCTGTCTGACCAACAGAAGAAACCAGGGTCAGGTTACCGTCCGATGCAAGGTTGCCATTCTGTAATGTAACAACTCCCGTTACATTCAGCGGACCGGTGAGGGACACGCCTGCCGGATTGTTCACTGTCAGGTCTTTTAATGTGTTACCTTCAAAGCAACCTGCATTTATTACCTGGGCTGTGGTACCGTTCATTATCACTGATCCGTTCGATGAAGTAAAGGTTCCGTTATTGGTAATTGTTCCTTTTATATTGATTGAATTTCCTGATATTGTAAGAGACGATCCGGTATTAATTGTGATATTGTCCACATCGCCTGCATTTCCTGAGCTTATCACAGGTTTATTACCAACATTGGGTATAATCACAGAAGTATTACCATTAGGTATCATACCGCATGACCAGTTAGCTGAGTTATTCCAGTCGGTACCTGCCGAGCCTGTCCAGGTGAATGAGGATACTATCTCCAGCGGACTTGTTGCAGTAACCTCGCTGCAACCTCCTGAAGCTGCTATGGTATTTGTAATTGTATATAAACCGGGAGTACTGGATGTCAAATCAATTTCACCTGTGGATGTGTTTGCGAATATAAGGCCGGATGTTGATGAAAAAACTCCTGCAACACCTCCACCGCTGAATGTGGGCAAAGGATTCGTGGCATTAGGACAGTAAGGGGTTCCCGCATAGCTGAAGGTGGCCGAGGGGGAGGGATTTACCGTCAGTAAAGCTGAATTGCTTGTTACAGGTGATGTACCGCAGGTACTTGTTATAATGCACCTGTATTGCATCCCGTTTTTCGTCAACCCGGGGTTTGTAAGGGTAAGGGAAGAAGTAGTTGCGCCGCTGTATATGCCACCATCAGTAATTTTTACACCATTTTCCTGCCATTGGTAAGTTATATTATAACCGGTTGCGGATATAGTGAAAGTAGCATTACCTCCTTCACAGATGGAAACCGCAGAGGGTTGTGTATCAATAGCAGTACCGGGTAGTATGGTCAGAGTTACAGTGGTGGCGGCACTTTCGCAGCCATTAACTGACTGTGTAACATAATATGTATATACGCCTGCAGTTGTTTGCCCTGTGGCGAAAGGAGTTCCGCTTCCGGCAAGAGTTGTGAGCCCGGGGTCGCTATACCATTGAAGATTACTGCCGGTTGCATCAAGATCAGTAATGTTTGAGACGCAACATTCCTTGTCTGCTGCAGCAGGAGCTCCAGGTAACGGAGTAACAATAATATTTCTTACTGCACTGCGTGAGCATCCTGATGCATTTGTATAAGTATAGGTAATTGCATGTGTTCCTACTCCGGCTGCGCTTGCATTAAAATTGGTCCCGCTGACTCCTGTGCCGCTATATGTACCCCCTGCAGGTAAACCCTGGTCGAGTGTGAATGTAGTGGAGCATACTCCAATTGTTGTCAGCAGAGTTGCATTAACTTCAGTTCCGACAGATATAAAACTTGCAGGATTGTTTTGATTATCATATTCTGTTTGTATCCAACCTGCTGATTTAGGGCTCATTGAGAATCTTACTTCATCTAAAAACCCGTTAAAATATTCTCCATTATTGTATCTGCCAATATTACCTTCGGAAGGAAGCGCAGTCTGGGGAGCAACTGTGGAACTGTTTATCTCGGCACCATCAATATAAATGCGACTTGTTGTTCCATCGTAAGTATAAACATAGTAATGCCAGGTATTGACAGAAGGGTCGGCTCCACCGTCTGCAAGTACAACACCCCCCCATTTCCAGGCAACAGCATGTCCTGCTCTGAAACCTAACTGAATGGCAGAGGAGGCCCCTGTATTCTGAAAAGATACAAGATTTCTGTTATCTACGGGGGCAGATGAATAATAGCCCCATACACTTATTGTCTGATTATTATTATTCGGGACAAAACCATCCGTCGTTACCCGGATATAGGAAGTTGAACCGTTAAATCCTTTTCCGCCGGCAATTTTTCCTGCAATATCGGAAGTCGCATTTTCTGTACCATCATTTGCATAGCTGGTACCATCTGTGTAATCTGTTCCATTAAGATGCCATACTCCCTTATAATTGCTGGTCCATACCGATTTTACTGAAGGATCTGTCGACACCGACTGATTACCATAAAATATTTTAATTAAAGTTGTAGAAGTATGGGACAATACGGGTATTCTTACCCATGCTGTATAATTTCCAGTAGCTGCATCATAAGATTCGATCTGATGATCAAGCTTATTGCCGTTCTGGTCGGTAAATATTATGTCATACCCGTTTGTATTTAATACATGCCCCCCGTTAGATGAAGTTTTTAAATTAGAATTAGTGAGGCTGATAAGCGCAGGGAAATCAGTAAGATCAGAAGATCCAGAAGCCTGGTTTAAAGTTATATCCATCGAATAATCATATCCAAAAGTAACGGAAGGAGTAGGATTAACAGTTAATAATGCAGAGCTGCTGGTTACAGTAGATGTGCCGCATGTACTTGTAAGAACACAAGTGTATTGTTTTCCGCTTTCAGATAAACCGGGATTTGTCAGGGTTAATGTTGATGTGGTTGCTCCGCTGTAAATTCCTCCATCTGTAATATTTACTCCATCTTCCTGCCATTGATATGATAAATGATAACCCGTTGCAGATATAGCGAAAGTAGCATTACTTCCTTCACAGATGGACACCGGCGAGGGTTGTGTATTTATTGTGGTTCCTGTCACAATAGTCAGGGTAACATTTGTTGCCGGACTTTCACATCCGTTAGTAGTCTGGGTAACAGTATAGTTGTATGTTCCCGGCACAGTCTGTCCCGTTGAAAAGGGGTTTGCGGTGCTGACAAGCGTACCTCCGCTGTACCACTTAATATTCTCTCCTGTGGCTTCAAGGTATGTAATCTGTCCGGTGCAGTATTCCATGTTCGATGCGACTGGTGCAGAAGGTGCATCTGTAATTATAAAGTTTTTTGTCACACTTACCGGACCGCAGCCGCCGTCATAAGTATAAGTAATTGGATAGGTTCCTGCGGAAGGAGGAGTAAACACGTCTCCGGAAATATATGCGTTTCCGGAATAAGTACCTCCTGCCGGGAAGCCGAATGTGAGAGTAATTGGTCCTGAACAAAGACTTTCCGAAGGCAGGTTGGTCGATTCTGTTTCTGTAGCATCAAGGGTATAAAATGCCGATGGGGAAGCATGGTTATTATATTCTGTCATTAACCAGCCGTCTGATCTTACCTCATCAGAGATTCTGAGTTCATCGAACATACCTGCAAAATAATAGTCCGACAGAAAAGGTTCTTTCCCGATTGACAAGGTATTGGATGCCGTTCCGAGAGTCCCGGTTTTTTTGAAGGGGCGTTCGGAAACACCGTTTACAACTGTTTTTATTGAGTCCAGGACATCAGAACTGATGCCGGCAAGATAGTACCATTCACCTGTATTCAGAACAGTACCCCCAGCTACATCTCTGTTCAGAGATGCTACATTGGAGCTGTTTCTTATTTCGAATTCAACCTTATTGTTCGAATAAATGCCGAATTTGTAACCACCGCTTGAATTATTCTGGTTACCTGCTATCTTCTGATCGCGGTTCCGGGAATTCATGTAGACCCAGGCTGATACTGTTATATTACCATTAAAATTTATATTCGGATCATTCTGAACCTCTGCATACTGATTTGTTCCATTCATCAGTATTGCATTATTGATTACACCTCCTGTATATGATGGATTATTGAAAGGAGTTCCTGACTTGTTAAAAACTGTTGCATCATTAAGGCTGCTGTTATTCATATGCCAAACTCCCTTATAGTGACTGTCCCAGACATCAGTTGTTGATGGATCTGAAGATACCTGTGAATTGCCGTAGAGTATTTTTATTACAGTATTAGTTGAAGAAGACAGAACGGGGATCCTGACCCACGCGATTAGATCACCGCTTGTACCATTATAGTATTCTACCTGGTGATCTAGTTTCCCGTAGTTCTCATCTGTAAAAATGATATCATACCCGTTTGTATTTTCAATATCACCATTCGGGGTGTTTTGCAGGAAAGTCTGGCCCGATAAAGTAACAAGGAGCGGAAAGTTATAAAGGTCATTTCCTCCGGCAACATAATTATAATCGATTGTAATATTTCTTTCGAAGTTGTACCCCATGGAAGCTACTGCACAATAAGATACAATCACAAGGCCGTCTGCCCCGGATCCACCTGATCTGTTTGTATTGCTGTTAGTAACAGCTCCGCTTCCTCCCCCGCCATAGCTGTATCCGTTATTACCATCACTGCTACCGGCAACACCGTTTGCTCCGTTTCCTCCATTGCTTGCCGTTCCGGTTCCTCCGGTATTACCGGAGGCATTCCCTCCTGCACCTGAGCTTCCGGCGCCACCGCCACCGCCACCCGACCAGTAGGAACCTCCATTGGCACCATTTCCGCCCGAATAAACAACATTACCGATAGAGTTGGAAGCAGCACCACCGGCAGCGCCTGTGGTGGAATTGTTTGATCCTCCCTTTCCACCTTCAGCAAGTACAAGATTTGATCCGAAATATGTATTTCCGCCGTCGGTGTTAGATCCTCCTCCGGTTCCAACAAAAACGCTGTAAGACGTTCCTGGTGTGACGGTTAACACGCTCATGGCGTAGGCACCACCGCCGCCGCCACCGCCTCTTCTGCCCTGGTTATTTGTTATTCTTGAACCACCACCTCCGGCACCCCAGCATTCTACAGTTATTGATGTAACACCTGCTGGTACGATAAATGTTCCGTTACCTGTAAATGTTTCTGTCTGGCTCTGACCTTTAGTCACAAGCGATAAAAAAACAAATACCTGTAATGTAAGTAATAATCTTCTGTAACTGCTTTTGTATTTCAGGGCTGTTAGGGAGGCCATAAATTAAATGCAGATTGTTAATCTAAAAATAGCTCAACAAAAGTTGTGCTGTCAGTCATAATTTAATATACCGGACAGATACTGATTTTGCTTAGTTCAGCCGTGTTCCGGTCAAGGATCAGTTTAGTTTTATTTCAGCCTCAGCATATTTTTCAGGTCTTACATCTGATGATGAGGTATAGACTACTCGTAGTGTGCCTGATTTATAGCCTAGCCCCGGCATACGCTTAAGATCGAAACCGAACTGCCGTGTGGTGTTGGGAGTATAAACAGCAACGCCTATAGCAGTTCCGACCCTGGTAATCTTGCCTTCCGTGGAGATATAATCAACAGTTATGTCTCCATAAACTGACATATTACCCTCGCGGTTAAATACAAAGCTGAGCCTGGGTATCGAATCGTTAACCATTTGCAGTTTCAGGTTTGTCAGGTTTACCCTCGTATTTGATTCCCCGATCCTGATAATAATTGGAATAGTGATACCGAAAATAGGGGTCAGCCTTACAGATATGGAGTTTGTATCGGCCGATTGATCCTTTTCTCCAAGTGGTCTTGGTCTGGGTACCGATCTGAAATAAAAATGTGATCTGTATTCTCCGGGTTTCAGTTCGCCAGTCCTTGTTAGCTGTACTTTTACTACCTGTGCTTCACCCGGTCCGAGTGTTACCGACCTGGGGAAGAACCTGACATACTTTTCAGCAAACTGTTGACCAGGATCAGGTTGAGTTATCATTTCAAAACTTCCGTCATCATTCATCCTTATATTGACAATGGAAATTGAATATGTAGCAGTGTCTTTTCCTGTATTGGCAAGGTTAAGATCGAATGATCTTTTTGAACCTTCAAAAACAACCCTGCGTGGAGTTATCAGAAGGTCACCCTGTGCCATCAAGGCAGTAGATGAAAGAATCAGGATCCCGGTGAGCAATGTAAGAAAAGCAAAATTCCATTTTAACCGGAATGGATTGAATCGTTTAAAATACGAATGCATAATGGAGACGACCATTTTTAATATAAATTTTTGTCAGTCTGCTAGTTAAATCCGAATGTGATAGTGTAGGTCCCTGTATACAGTCCGACCGGATTATCGTTAATATCTCCTACTTTCAGTGTAGCTCCCACATAGACCTCCTGGTAACCATTCTGAAGCCTGCCCGTGCCTGTGCCCGGAGAGGGTATTGACACCCAGTCTTTTACTTCCATAGTCCTGGAGTCATTCAGATGTTTTAAAATTACGGGATTGGAAGGAAGTGATATTGAATATGTGGCATTGGCATCACCTGTTACATAGAAAGTGGCGGCATTAACTGTTCCCGGGCCCTTATACACACTACCAAGAACTGAGACCGTACTTTCGGGAGTGAGGATTATCTCACCACCGCGGGGACCAGGAGAAAATTTTCCAAAGTTCATTTGTGCTATTTCACTGGCTGAAAATACGGAGATCACCTCTGCGTAAATATGACCCTCTGCAGAAACCGGAGGGGTAGACTGTGCGATAGCCACACCCCCGGTTATGAGTATTTGTAATATCAGGCAAAGAAAGGTTGTTTTTGACCTTCTCATTCTTCTTACATTAGGATATATGTTAATCTGATATTAAACTAGTTATAGTTTACAGTAACTGTAAACGGAGTAGCAGATGTATATGTCCCGGCTGCCTGGCTGCCGGCTACATGAAGGGTAGCACCTACCAAAAGGGTTGAAGCACCTGTACCGTCAAGAGTTCCTGTAGGTGTGGGGTTACTTGTCCAGGTATCAACCGTCATTGTATTGGCACCGCTTGTAATAGTAGTTGCGCTACTCGGAAGAGTAATAGAATATGTAGCACTGGCTACACCTGAAATACCAAATGCTGCTGCTGCAACTGTTCCTGCAGTGGCAGGCAAAGTACAACCTCCTGTTACTGTCCTTGAATTGTCAGTAGCCATGACAACGGTACCTGCTGTGTTGTTTACAGCGACATTACCGAAGTTCATGTCGGTTGTTTTGGTGATGGTAATCGGAGTAATGATAGTAGCTGAAGCAGTAGCTGTTGCCGAAACCTGTCCGTAACTGCTGACTGCAAAAGAAACCATGACGATTACAAGTGCGAGAAATTTCGTGGCTTTTTTCATTAGTCTGAATTTTAAAATTTTGGAATTAAGAATAATTGTTATTATATCCCGTAATTGTTAACATGACAATTCCCCGGTTTTTATATGGAGTCAGGAGAATGCCTGTCTTTTCACGGACAAAAGTAAATTATTAGGTAAGAAAAACAAACCTGCATTTTTGAAAAGTTGTTAATAACTGTTTCTAATTATTAACAATTCATAACTTTAGATATAATTTGATTTTTATTTTAACTTTGTAGAGATCAATTCAAATAAACATATTGATGAACAAACCGAAACTGATTTATATCGTTGATGATGATGCATTTATTAATAAGCTGATAGTTAAACGTTTTGCTTCTGAAGGTTATAATGTAGAGGCTTTTGAGAGCGGCGAAAAATGCCTGTCAGCACTTGAAAATGGTCCTGATCTGATTATTCTGGATTATTTTTTTACCAATAATGAACTTGAATCTATGAATGGGATGGAGGTTTTTGACAGGATAAAGGAACTGAAGCCTGATATTCCGGTTATAATGCTTTCAGGTCAGGATAAAGGGGAGATTGTACTGGAGCTGGCGCGTAAGGGGATAGACGATTATGTCATTAAGGATAATAACCTGATAGATAATCTTCATACTGCAATAAAGGAGTTGTTTGATAAGGAATAGAGGTCTGACTATCAAAAATGTTCAGGTAACCAGCACAGGAAGGTTATTATTTCAGAATAAAATTATAGGTAATAGTGCCTTTTTGAACAGGAGGGGCATCCGGTTTTGCATCAAAGCGGGCTTTCAGGGCAGCTTCCTTTGCAATCCTGAGGAGATCTTCATTGAGTGTTGTTGATCCTTTGGTGCCTGGAATTGCCTGGACAACCTTACCGGAACGGTCAACACTTACTTCTACAACAACCTTTCCCTCTTCCTGGTATTTATAATTAGGTTGTGGCAACAGCTGGAATCCTCTTCCCTTAAGGTCATATGAAATACCTTTATTACCGAGGCCACTTCCTTCTCCACGGTTTTTAGAATCAACTGACCCGTTCTCAGATCCCTGGTTTCCTTCACCACCTGTAATCCCTTCACTTTTTGTATTCGTACCTGCATTACGGGCATTGGCAAGGGCATTTTTTGTCCTGTTCATTATATCTTCCTGTCTCTTCTGTTCGGCTGCGATCCTCTTCCTTTCAGCTTCCTCCTCGGCTCTCTTTTTCCTCTCTGCTTCAAGCTGTTCCTTTCTTATCCTTTCTGCTTCCAGCTTCTCCTGTTTTTTCTTCTCAGCTTCCGGATCCACTTTCTTAACAACAGGAGCTTCTTCATCATTTTGTGTAAGAAGGGGGATGTCTTCAGATTTTTCAGTTGATACAGCAGGAGGTGGAGGAGTAGAAGCTTCCTGCGATGCGGGTGTTGACGGCTCAACAAGCCCGCTGCCTGTTTCTCCGGACCCGAAATTAACAAGTATACCTTCCTCCGTCTCCGGGGGAGGAGGTACAGAGAAACCAACAAGCACAAGCAACAGCAGAAGCACCAGGTGAACAATAACAGTACCTGCTATTCCCTTGCCTTTTTCGGAAGGAAACCTGTAGAGATCGTTATTTGGGCGTTGTCGCAATTATCAGTTTATAATTGTTTGCCTGGGCAATATTTAAAACCTTAACCACACTTTCAAACGGAACATTCTTGTCTGCATGAAGTGATATATACATATCCGGTTTATTCCCGAGTTTTTCTTTCAGCACTGTTTCCAGCTGAGCCAGGCTTACCGGTTGTTTTTCTACATAATACTGCTGGTCACGTGTAATAGACACCGTCGTCTGCGGTTTTGCAGATGTTTGTGTGCTCCCCTTCGGAAGAAGCAGCTTAAGAGCTGTAGGGTGAACAAGGGTGGATGTCAACATGAAAAAAATAAGCAGGTTGAATACAACATCAGTCATGCCTGTTGAACTGAAGTTGATACTTATCTTGTTTCTTTGAGTAATAGCCATTTTAATGTTCAGTTTTTACAGGTTCATTCAAAATATCCATAAATTCGGTAAGTGTGGCTTCAAGGTTAAACACAACTTTTTCCACCCTCACAACCAGAGTGTTGTATGCAAAGAAACCCACAATACCAACAATAAGCCCTGCAACAGTTGTGATAAGGGCGGTGTATATACCACCTGACATCATTGAAACATCTATGTTATTACCTGCCTGCGACATTGAATAAAAGGAACGGACCATGCCGATCACTGTACCAAGAAATCCCAGCATAGGTTCAGCCCCTGTGATTGTTGCAAGGGTAGGAAACCCTTTTTCCAGTTTTGATATCTCCAGTTTTCCTACATTTTCAATGGCGGTGCTGATATCCTGCAGGGGTCTTCCCAGCCTTGAAATACCTTTTTCAATCATCCTGGCCGACGGGCTGTCTGTTGATCTGCAAAGTGCCAGGGCTGATTCAATTTTACCGTCATGAATATAGTCTTTGATCCTGTTCATGAAATTCATGTCTTCTCTTGTAGCTTTTCTGATTACATAATATCTTTCAATAAAGATATATGCAGCAACGAAAGACAGGAGAATGATCGGGATCATTACCCAGCCACCTTTAATTGCAAGATCAAGCAGGGTCAGCTTCATTTCAGCCGCTTTTTCAACAGGAACGGTCCCTTCCTGCATCATGATTTCTAAAAACGCCATATTCTTCTTTTGTTAATTAATTACCGGTTCTATTTAATAAAGTCATTCAAGGTTAATTCACGTGCGAAGTTATTAAAAAACGTAAGGAATGGGGCTTCTATTATCCTGTGTTAATAACAAAGCTCTTAATTTTATTAACTGAGGTAATATTTTTTTTGACAGGTGCTATTTTTTCGGCTCCTCCTTCTTCTTTATTGAAGGAGTTTCTTCTTTTTTCATTTTACCTTTTTGCTTTTTACGGAATAGGTCTGATAATTTATTGAAATCTCTTGTGAATAGGATCCCTATGCCCTGGGTGTATGGTCCCAGACCTGTATATATATCATTAACCCTGTTGAACACTTTAAGCCTTAGTTTCTCCGTTAATTTTATTTCAGCATCAAAATCTCCCATTATCTGCCCGGTATTACTCGATGCTGCCCCGGATGTTCCCATTACATCAAGGTTGCCATTAAGGATAACCTTGTCATTTAAAAGCTGTGTAGATAATGCAACCTGAAGTTCCTGTGGATTAATCTCACTTTCCTTGGTACCGGTTCCCGGTCTGTAAACAAAACCCAGGTCGAAATCCTTGCTTATCTGAGATATCCAGTTACTGAGTTGTGTGGAGATCATCTCGGTTGTAGTGACAGCCATAGCAGAGGTTCCTGTTGATGTGGCTGTATTGACATAATAAAAGCTGTTCATTATCAGCAGGTAAAGGAACTGCCTGTTAAGTTCCTCTTCAGAAGTGATGGCATTTTTAAGTAGTGTACGGGTCTCTTCATCGGAATTTGGCAGATAGATATCGAATTTAACTATCGGATTAAATAATTTGCCCGAGAGATTCAGCTGAGGTTCTACACGCACCCTTTTATTCTGGTAGTTCTCGTCAGGGATTACAGGATAGAGCGATGTTTCAAGATTCTTATAAATAGCTTTTAGCTCTATTTCTGCATTGTCAATATCTCCGTTAAACATTATTTTTCCGCCACTCTCAACAGAGAATTTTTTGTTAAGAAGATTACCGGCTGTAAATAAATATTCACCATTTTCAATAACATAATCACCCGATATTTTAAACTCTCCCTTTGGATTTAGTGTAATATTAAGCATGCCTGATCCGCTGCCTGTCATTTTATCACCAACTTTTGAATCAAAAATTATCTGTACCTGCGCATCTGGAGTTACCTCAAGATCCATATTTATATCCATACCCACTTGCTTTGATGGAGCCGGTATGTGGTCAAGAACATTGTTGATAGCCGTTCCTTTTTTATTTTTCGTTGAATCTATAAAGCTGATAAATGAATTATCAGACACCGAAAGGTTATTACTGAGCGGAATATAAAAACGTGAGTTTTCGCCGGTGCGGGCCGAGATATCGAACGACAGGACGCTGGGGGTACTTTTAATACGAGTAACACCGGATGCATACACTGTACCATAGAATAAAGGATTATCCTTTGCCTGTGTGTTAAGAACAAGGAAGTTCCCTGAAATTATATTTATAGTCAGATCAGGACTGAAGGTTTGAAGATTATTATGATACACAGCCCCGTTAAGTGTGGCAATATTACCCCTGGGATCCTTTATCCTTATGTTGTTGAACTTGATTCCCTGTTTGTCAAACACTATGGTGTCGTTAATATTATAAACCGTTTGAAGGTAATCAATCTTCAAAGATGCATCCTGTACAAACATTTTGCCAGTCAGCTGCAAAGTGTTCGGCTCCCCGTGAAAATTAAGAGTTCCCGTTGTGGTCCCTTTTATATCCGATGCGAATACCTTCAGCAAAGGATTAAGGAAACCTATTGGATGCTTCCGTGTATCAGCGGAAAGATCAATTTTCTTGAGAGAGGGGTTATAATTACCCGTAACAGTAAACATCCTTACACCTTCAGATGTATTATATGCGTTTATTTTAACTACTTTATTGTCCTTGTCCCATGCCGATTTGGCTGTAATGTCACCATAACTGTTGCCCAGGATTGAAAAGTCAGCAATCCTTAGGTTACTCTCAAGTAACAGGTCGTGATAAAGGTTTGTAAGTAAAACGGTACCATTGAGCGATCCTTTTATGTCTAAGGGTAGCTTGTTGGGATCAGTGTTGTTGCGCTGGGCAAGATAATTAAGCGGTGAAATGTCAATACCTGAAAATTCCAGTTTAAGTGAATCATGCGGATTTTCGGATACTGCTCCGTCCATTTTGTAATATCTTCCTGAGCTGCTTATTAACAGCTTATTGATCTTAACAGAGCTTGAATCTATAAAAACAGTGGATTTATTTATATTCCAATTATTGTTATCGGCTACAATGTTAGTTGAGTCAATGTCTATTCTGAGAAGTCTCTCTTCGTTATTTGCACCACCCTTTGTGAACTCCCCTCTGGCTTCAAGCTTTCCTTTGTTACGGTTTCCGTCATTGTTGTTCCAGTCGATCGAGAATATAAATTTATCAGGCTTTGTGGCCAGATCAATCCTGAAATCATTAAGTTCTGTCTGTTTCAGAAAAGTGAGAGACGAACTCCTGAGGGAAGTAGTAAGAACAGAATCAGCTGCACTCAGTTTGAAGTCGAGGTTGTGAAAAACGTTATTACTGATATTGAAATAAGCTGCATCAGCATTAACAGTCACAATACTGTCGGCGTATACAGCACCGGATATTGAACTCTTGTCGGCCAGCAGCATTCCTGTTTTGAAGAACGCGTTAATTTTGTCAGTATTTCTGAAATTAATATTGAATGTGAAGTTGTTTTTTTTGCCATTGCCATTTACTGTTGATGCCTCGAAACGGGAAGGCATAAGTGAGGAAAGGATATTTCTGACCTGGTTTCTTAGAGCTGAAAAATTGTAATATCCTTTAATATCCGCATCGACAAAGTCGGTATGCAGACTTAAAACCGGCCTGTCATTCTCCGAGTATGTTTTAATGGAGAAGTCATAAAGTTCGAGATTCTTCCCGTATTTGATAAAGTTGGAATTCAGCAATTTGATTTCTCCGTCGAGGTTGTCAATACTATTTCCCCTGAAGTTTGAAGTGAGAAGTAGTGTTACAGCGGATGTAGTATCCTTCTTGTCGAAATGTAGTGCGTACAGGTTAGCCTTTGCCAGATTAAGTGTGAAATCAAATTCAGGAAGAGTATTCCTGAAATTGAACATCCCCAGGAGGTCCATCTTTATGTTTTTATCTTCTACCTTGATACTGCCATCCCATGTTTTCTCAGTGAATCTTCCATCGAGATTTACATCCCTGTATTTATATTTATTTATTTCAACACTGTCTATATGACCGGTGAGATTAGCAGCAAAGCTGCTGAAGGAGGATGCATAGCCGTCAATGTTGGCTTTCATACTTATTTTACCAAAAAGAGCGTCATTCCCGGTGAGGCTGCCAAGGTCTACACTATTGCAGGTCAGAAGGCCCTTGATATCATATCTTTTTGATTTTTCCGGTCTTAGCGACAGGTCGGTCCTTATTACTCCTTTACTTGTTCTGAATTCACCATACGTAACAAAATCAGTTGTAAAGCCGGTAAAGTTGCCATCGAATGTGATCCTCCCCATTTTATGAATTGCCTCGGGAAGAACGAGATGTCCCTTGCCTGGTATTCGTATGTTTTCAATATCCTTTGCATTTGTTCTCAGGCTGTTGACGCCAATGTAGATGTAAGCATTGTCTATGTCGGGAAGACCTGACAGATCGAAATCACAATCCAGCCTTGTTGAGTCGTTGTAAGATATCTCCAGGTCGCGCCCTCTCAGTTCCGAAACAGTACCCATCACTTTGCCGGAAAGCCATACTGATTCATTAATACCATGAAAGGAAGGAACAAAATAACTGAGATCGGAAGAAGATACAAGAGATTTTTCAAAATCTACATCCAGCTTTACCTCATCAACAAACCTGCTGAAGGAACCTGCGGAATCACCTTTGAGTCCTATCCGGCCAAGATTTATTATGCTGCTGTCGCTGTTCAGGCTTACTCCCTTGAAAATAAATTGCTGTTTTGCCAGGGTTACCCCGGCCGACATCCTGTTAATAAAGAACCCGCTTTGTTCCCTGAAGGCTAGGTTGTAAATACTGAAAGTTGTGGAATCGTTCTCAATTCTCAGATCCTCCACTATGCCATTGATATGATTAATTCTAAGGTCATTGAAATTGATACCTTTCCTTATGGTTTTATTTCTTTTATTGATCAGGGAGAATGTTGAATGACTTATATCAACCTGATCAATTCGTATCCTTGTTCCTCCTTTTTTAGCCGTATCAGAAGAAGACCTGAGAAGGTTCAGGTACCAGTCAAGGTTGCTTTCACCTGTTGAATCTGTAACTATATTAAAATCAGCATTTACCAGGTTTACCTTGCCTATCCTGAAAGTTTTCCCGGTAAAATCGATTCCCCTTATACCTGCTGTTATTCTTTTAGAGTAAATAAGAGTGTCACTATATCTGTCCTTTATAAGTACATCGTTAACAACCAGTCTGTTAAAAAATTTATATTCAAATTTTCCTACACTGATTGTCGATTTTATTTCATCCGAAAAATGGCTTGCTATCCTTTGAACCATTATTGTCTGAACCTGGGGTATCTTCAATACCACATAAAGCAGTGTAGGAGGCATAATTATTATACCTGCAACAATAATAAAATACTTAATCGATTTTTTAATAATTTTGACCATTGTATGGTTAAAAATATCAGGAATCAAAATAACCTAAAATATACCGAAAAACAAAGTATTCATGGCAGTTACAATATTAGGAATAGAATCTTCGTGTGATGACACCTCAGTTGCAGTAATCAGGGATGGTTATGTTCTCTCTAACCTGATAGCCAACCAGGATATACATATGGCATACGGAGGTGTTGTTCCTGAGCTTGCGTCGAGGGCACACCAGGCAAATATTGTTCCTGTTACCCATATGGCAATTACAAGAGCCGGAATTGAACGAACTGACATTGATGCCGTTGCTTTTACACGCGGCCCGGGTTTACTTGGGTCGCTTCTTGTAGGGACATCTTTTGCCAAAGGTTTTGCCCTTTCACAGGGGATACCTCTGATTGAAGTGAATCATCTCCAGGCTCATGTGCTGGCCCATTTTATTCTCGAGCCGGGGAAAGAAAAAAGTGTACCTTCTTTCCCTTTTCTATGCCTTCTCGTTTCAGGGGGGCATACACGAATAATTGTTCTAAAGAGTCACCTTGAAATGGAAGACCTGGGAAATACAATAGATGATGCAGCAGGAGAGGCTTTTGATAAATGTGGTAAGGTAATGGGCTTTACATACCCGGCAGGTCCGGTTATCGACAAGCTTGCAAGAGAAGGGAACATGAAGGCTTTCAAATTTGCCAAACCTCATGTGAAAGGACTGGATTTCAGTTTTAGCGGGTTGAAGACAAGTTTCCTGTATTTTTTGCGTGATAGTCTGAAGGAGGATCCTGATTTTATTGAAAAAAACAAAACGGATCTCTGCGCATCTCTTCAGAACGTTATAATTGAGATTCTTATAAGCAAGCTTATAAAAGCTTCACAGATGACCGGGATAAAAGAAATTGGAATAGCCGGTGGTGTCTCTGCTAACTCCGGCCTCAGAAATGCCATGATAGCAGAGGCTGAGAGAAGGAACTGGAACCTGTTCATTCCCGAATTCAGGTTTACTACAGATAATGCAGCAATGATCGGGATAACAGGTTATTATAAGTACCTGAGGAAAGAATTCTCGGATCAGAATATTATTCCGTTGGCTCGATATTAATAAGATATTTTTAATGAATGATTCGAACCTGTCACTCCTTGTTGTAGGAGCCGGTGCAATTGGAGGTATTTCTGCGGCCCTGTTGAAGAATGCAGGTGTAAATGTCGAAATAGTATGCCACAATGACGACCATGCCAGATTGATCTCTCAGAGCGGAATAAATATCTCGGGATCTGCCGGTGAATTTAACATCAGAATACCAGCTTATTCCACAGTCTCTTCTGTTAAAGATAAGAAAGATGTTGTTCTGCTCGCAACAAAGGCCACTGATATGATTGAGGCTGCCCGGCTGGTAAAAGAGATACTTAAAGATGACGGTTATCTCGTTTCCCTTCAGAACGGATTTTGTGAAGACGCATTGGCTGAAGTCCTTGGTAGGGACAGGATTATTGGCTGTGTGACAGGCTGGGGAGCAACAATGAATGGAATAGTTGATCTGGAGATGACTTCAAAGGGCGATTTTATAATAGGTTATACCAACCATCAACCAGATAGTTACCTTGATACACTTGCAAATATTCTATCCGCAGTGGTACCCGTCAGAACCACTGCTAACATAAATGGGCATCTCTATTCCAAACTTATTATCAATTCCTGTATAACCTCTCTCGGTGCCGTTTGCGGGCTCTACCTGGCAGATATGCTCTCCATCGCCAGGGTCAGAAAGATATTTATTCAGATCATGAGAGAAGCAATGGAAGTAGCCGGTGCCTTGAATATTAAGGTTGAAGTATTCGGTGGTAAACTCGATTTCAGCAAGTTTCTAAAAGGAAGAGGTGTTTTGTCTGATTTTCGGCGACATCTGACCATCAGGATCATAGGATATAAATATAAAAGACTTAAATCTTCAAGTTTACAGTCGCTTGAGAGAGGAAAATTGACAGAAATTGATTATCTTAACGGCTATATTGTTGATAATGGTGATCGTGTCGGAGTGTCTGTTTCAGTCAATAAGTTAATAGTCAATATGATACATGAAATTGAGC
Organism: Bacteroidales bacterium; assembly: GCA_046706305.1. Lineage (GTDB taxonomy): Bacteria > Bacteroidota > Bacteroidia > Bacteroidales > VadinHA17 > LD21. The sequence continues at coordinate 5,039 of JBJKPQ010000154.1, read as the reverse complement.
AAGGGAGAAGACAAATTTCAGTTGATAATTTTGGTGAACCTGAGTTTGACAAATATATACGGTAAAGGGCTTTATATTATATTAATTGCTAACAATGGAGGAGTTTAGTATACCATCGACAAAAAATACACCGGAAGTATTCCTGAGTCCCGATGGTGTTATTAGGATAAAGGGTCGGTCTATTCATGAAAATGTTGCGGATATTTTTGCTCCGGTTGAGGATTGGGTGAGCGAATATCTTAAGAATCCTGCTGACATTACAACTGTTGAGATGTTCCTCGAATATTTTAACAGTGCAAGCGCCAAGGTTTTTATTCACCTCTTGCAGAAGCTTACTTATGTTGCCATGAAGCACAAGAAATTTGAGTTCAATTGGTACTATGAGGTCGGAGATGAGGATATCCTCGAAAGAGGTGAGTATTTCAGCTCTATTCTTGGGGTTCCTTTTAACTTTGTAAAAGTCAAATAGTCCTTTTAAAAGCCTGGTCGAGGTCGGCAATAAGCGCATCAGGGTCATCAAGCCCCACATAAAACCTGACGAGGTTACCTGTATAACCATCATTTGTTCTCTTGTTGTCAAACGACATAGCAGGAAATACTAACGATTCGTGACCACCCCAGGAAACTCCGATAAGAAATTGTCTGAGGCTGTTTACAAAGACCTCTGTTTTTGAGGAATCGAGGGCCAACCTTACCGAAAACAACCCGGTAGGTTTCATCATTTGCTTAATAGCAAGTTCATGTTGCGGATGTCTCTTTGAAAATGGATGAAGTATGTCGGTAACAAGTGGATGGTTTTCGAGGTACTCCAGTATCCTTACAGTTGTTTCGGATATCCTGTCTATTCGCGCCGGCAGAGTTCTTAATCCTCTTAGCATAAGCCATGCATTGAAAGGTGATATTATACCGCCCAGACCCATGAATTCGTTATTGAAGATATGTTCTGTGTTTTCGTGCGAACCACATATAATACCCGCAACAATATCACTGTGTCCTCCAAGGTATTTACTGGCAGAATGTAAAATTATATCGACACCCATCGATGAAGGTGACTGCGTGAGAGGAGAGGCATAACTGTTGTCTATCAGTGTTGTAATCTTATTATCTTTTGCTATTGATGCAACAGCTTCGATGTCCTGTAATTCAAAAGTGAGTGAGTTAGGACTTTCAAGGTAAAAGATTTTTGTATTCTTCCGGATTGCATTCCTGAAGTTTTCCGGATCACGTCCATCGACAAAAGTTGTTTCCACACCAAAACGAGTAAGGAATTTTGTCATGATCATATTGGCCCAGCTGTAATTATTTCTTACACTGACTATATGATCTCCTGCCTTTACAAAAGAGATTATGGCTGATGAAATGGCTGCCATACCGCTTGCAAAGGCAAGGGCTTCATCTGTTCCTTCAAGAGCTGCAATCTTTTTGCATAAAATATCAATTGTAGGATTATTTCCTCTTGAATAGATATGGTTATTTTTTTCGTCGGCAATTGATTTTTTAAGTTCTTCAACATTCCTGAATGCAAAATTGCTTGTCTGGAAAACAGGTGGTGTTACAGCATTGAAATATTTTTCACGCTCTTCGCCCAGGTGGTTAATGATGTATGATATATCTTTCATTATTTTCTTTTTTGGCAGTTTCATTTAGTATAACCGGTAACTTGGAATAACAGCCGCGATCCCTAAGAGCGAAAGGCAGTCTTACTCAATTATAGTATTCCCGGCAAATCAGCTTTCATTAATTCAATTACTCTTTTTAATATTGTCTCTGTTTTGTATGGCTGCTTTACAGTTTCTTCATTTTTTGAGAGAACAGGTTCATGATATCTCTCTATTCTTTTTCTTTTTATTTTCCATTTAGGGTTGAGATGATGATTGAAAAAAATAAATTCCGGCTCAAAGCTGATGTTCCTTCTTCCTTTTAAAGAACAGGTATACAGGAACTCCCAGTGCAAGGAATATGAGCCCTATTCCCATATGAAGTGGTTTGTTAACAGTTATATTAATGACGAACCATGTGTTTATGAATATAAATATTAATGGCGTTACCGGGTATCCAAGGGTTTTATAAGGTCTGTCAGCATATTTCATTTTTTTCCTGAAAATAAAAATACCTGCTGCAGCAAGCGTAAAGAAAATCCATTCAACAGATACTGTATAGGTAATGAGGTCTTCAAAAGTTCCCCAGAAAAGAAGCAGGACAATTGCCCAGAACGATTGGGCAATGATTGCATAAACCGGGGTACGGAAAACAGGATGAACCTTTGCAAGGCTTTTGAAGAACAGTCCGTCTTCTGCCATTGCATAATATATCCTTGGTGCTGAAAGAGTATAAATACCAATGGTACCAACAACACTTACTGCTATGATGGCTGCCACCAGGGAGCCGCCAAAGGGTATTACCGTACTGACAGCTTCTGCGGCTACTTTCTCTGATGTTATTATTGAATTTACCGGAAGAAGGAGCATATAGCTTATATTTACCAGCAGGTAGACTATTGTGACAACAAGTGCTCCTGTAATCATTGCCAATGGAACATTTCTGGCAGCATTTTTCGTTTCACCTGCAAGGAATGAGGCATGCTGCCATCCTCCGTATGAAAACAAAACGCCTACAAGGGCAACACCAAAACCTGAAATGTCTGATCCCGTTGTTCCGGTGAATGGGGCACTGAAAGATAATCCGCTGTTACCCAGAAGTATGCCCGCTAATATGATTATTAGTATTCCGGCGATTTTTAGTCCGGTAAAAATATTTGAGAAGATCTCACCAAACTTGGCCCTTAGTACATTCAGTGTGGTAAGAATAATAATAACAAAAATGCTTGTTATAATTTTACCTGAATCGCTGATTGGAATTAAAAAGCTGAGATAATAGGAGAATGCGAGAGCCAGTACTGCTATTGATCCTGAGGTTATTATTAGCAGGTATGCCCAGCCGTACAGGAAACCAAGCCATCCTCCGTAGGCTTCCGTAAGAAAGACATAAATTCCTCCGGCTCTGGGGAAAAGAGCTCCAAGCTCACCAAATGTAAGAGCGCCTGTGAGAGTAATAAGTCCTCCAATGGCCCAAACAAGTATTATCAACAGGGGAGAAGGTATTGTGCCGGCTATCTGAGATGGTGTAACAAAGATACCGGATCCGATACATGATCCTATTGCAACCATTATCAGTCCATACAGGGTCAGCTCTTTGGCAAGTTTAGTCATATCGGGGATAAGTTGCGGAAATATATCAATAATCTCCGGTTCTTAATCATTATTTGTTCTTTTTCCTGTTGGTTTCCTGATAAGCCCTCAGGTGGATAAATGAAACAGCCAGGAAAACCAGTCCGATAATGAGGAGGGTTATAAAGGCAAAAACAGAAGGTTTGTCAAGACCAGGTACCGGGTGTTTCAACCTGAACACATAACCGAAGATTGTATACAGAATTACCATAAATGAGATGGCAAAGCTGAATATTGTGGTTGTTCTGTTAAAAATTCTTGTTGTTTTATAGATATCACTTTTGGTAAAGTCCCTGTATGATGAACGGGCAAAAGCTGAGGCACTTCTTCTTGTCCTTTCGCGGCGATATTTTCGCCATTCTTCCATTACTTTATCATATGAATCGTCATCCTGTTTTATTTTCTCATGGTTGGATATCAGGAAATCGTATGCTTCGGTAATAAGTATAAACTTATCCTTGGCATCCGGAGAATGATTAATATCAGGATGGTACCGGCGCGCCAGCTTTCTGTAAGCTTTCTTTATTTCTTCTGTGGACGAGCCAGCCTGAAGTCCAAGGATTTTATAATAGTCGGGCATTAAAAATTATTATTTCACAATACCGGTAAATCCCATGAAAGCAAGAGCCAGTATGCCAGCAATAACAAGGGAAACAGGTACACCTTTCATTCCTTTGGGAATATCAGCCAGATCAAGTTGCTCCCTGATTCCGGCAAGTATTACAAGGGCCAGTCCGAATCCTACTGCTGTTGCTGCAGCATAAATAACTCCTTCCACAAGGTTGTAATTCTTCTTAAATACAAGGATTGCAACACCAAGAACAGCACAGTTGGTTGTTATCAGGGGCAGAAAGATACCGAGTGCCTGGTACAGCGGCTGGCTTACTTTTTTAAGTATAATTTCTACCATCTGTACCAAAGCAGCTATTACAAGAATGAAGGTGATGGTCTGCATAAATGCAATACCCAGTTTATTAAGTACATAGGTTTGAATCAGGTAAGTGACCAGGGTAGCCATCACCATAACAAAGGTTACAGCTCCTGACATGCCTATTGCTGTATTGACCTTATTGGAAACGCCTAGAAAAGGACATATCCCAAGGAATTGGGCAAGTACAACATTATTTATAAAAATAGCGGATATGATTATTAGTATATATTCCATGGCAACAGTTATTTAGCTTTTCTTATTCTGTTAACTATAGCTATCAGGTAACCCAGCGCAATAAAGGCACCAGGGGCAAGTATAAAGACCAGTATACCGTCTCCTTTAATAAATTTGAATCCGAAAATAGCGCCGCTTCCCAATATTTCTCGCAAAGCACCCAGGACACCAAGGGCCATTGTAAAACCAAGTCCCATTCCCAGTCCGTCAATCAGGGAAGAGAGTACTGAGTTCTTACTTGCAAAAGCTTCTGCTCTTCCCAGTACTATACAGTTTACAACTATCAAAGGTATGAAAATCCCCAGTTTAACATAGAGTCCGGGAACATACGCCTGCATAAGCAGGTCCACAATGGTAACAAAGGAGGCTATTATAACCACAAAAGCCGGTATTCTGACCTTATCCGGAATAATACCCGCAAGGAGGGAAACCACTACGTTTGATCCGACAAGCACGAAAGTTGTAGCAATTCCCATCCCTATACCGTTTAATGAGGATGATGTTGTTGCAAGTGTAGGGCAGGTACCAAGTACGAGTACAAGTATAGGATTTTCTCTGATGAATCCTTTTGTGAAGTTTTGCAGCTGATTCATTATAAACCTCCTTTTTCTAATGTGTTGTATGCCCGCTGGACGGCATCGCAGAAA
>JBJKPQ010000153.1:0-13130 GCA_046706305.1 Bacteroidales bacterium | reverse complement strand
GTGATACTGCTTACTGATAACATGATGCTGGCAGAAAAGGTAAATGAGGAGGTGAAAAAACAGGCAGAACAACTCCCGAGGAAAGAAATAATAAAAGAGTCATTAGCACACAGCAGGCTGGCAGTTCTGCATTCACTGGACGATTGCATCGAATTGAGCAATATATATGCACCCGAACACCTGATTATTAACACTGCAGATCCAACCAGGCTGGCGGGAAAAGTTAAAAATGCCGGATCCGTCTTCCTCGGAAAATACAGCTGTGAAAGTGCCGGTGATTATGCATCCGGTACAAACCACACACTGCCGACAAACGGGTTCGCAAGGAATTTCAGCGGAGTATCTGCCGACAGTTTCATGAAAAAGATTACCTTTCAGTCTGTAACGGAAGAAGGTATCAGGAATCTCGGACCGGCAATAGAATTGATGGCAGCATCTGAGTCACTGGAAGGACATAAAAATGCTGTGAGTTTACGCTTAAAAAAACTGAGAGATGACAGATCTGAGTAGACTGGTAAGACAAAATGTTTTAAAGCTTACACCATATTCCTGTGCGCGGGATGAATTCAGTGGCAAGGATGGTATATTCCTGGATGCCAATGAAAATCCCTTCGGGAAACTGAATCGCTATCCCGATCCCTACCAGCGAGAGCTTAAGGCTGCCATTGCAAGGCTTAAAAACACCGAAACAGACAGGATCTTCCTTGGTAACGGAAGCGATGAAATCATAGACCTCTCTTTCAGAATTTTCTGCAACCCCGGGAAAGACAAGGTAATGCTCTTCCCTCCCACTTACGGAATGTACAGCGTATCGGCCGAGATAAATGATGTGGAAGTGATCGCTGTGCCACTCGATGATGAGTTCATGATAAACATGACTGATGTCAGACCACTTCTTAAAAACGAAGATATAAAACTGATTTTCATTTGCTCCCCGAACAATCCTACAGCAAACTCAGCCAGGCAGGCCGATGTTGAATACATACTTAATAATTTTAATGGTATAGTTATAATTGACGAGGCATATATCGATTTCAGCGAAAAACAATCACTAAGAGCACTAACTGAAAAATATGACAATATCGTTGTAATGCAAACATTCAGCAAAGCATGGGGGCTTGCTGCTGCAAGGGTGGGGATGGCTTTCTCAACTCCCGCGGTCTTATCCTACTACAACAAGATGAAACCTCCTTACAATATAAGCTCCATAAACCAGGAAGCTGTCCTGTCGGCTCTTATGAACCATGATAAATTTCAACCTGTAATAAACATTATTAAAAACGAGAAAAGGAGGCTTATTTCCTCTCTCCAAATGCTTGATAATGTGGAAAAAGTTTATCCTTCCGATGCAAATTTCCTTCTTGTCGAGGTTAAGAATGCCACTGAAACATACACTAAACTTATTGACAGGAATATTGTTGTAAGAAACCGTACAGCACTGGTAAAAAACTGTCTCAGAATTACTGTAGGCAAGAAAACAGAGAATGATGCATTGCTTAAAGCATTAAAAAATAGCTGATGATGAAGAAAGTTTTGTTTATTGACAGAGATGGCACGATAATAGCCGAACCGGAAGATGAACAGGTTGACAGTTTTGAAAAATTATCTTTTCTTCCCGGGGCAATAACATCCCTTGCAGGAATTGCCAGGGAGACTGATTTTGACCTTGTTATGGTGACTAACCAGGATGGACTCGGAACAGATTCCTTTCCTGAAAACACCTTTTGGCCTGTCCATAACAAAATGATTGAGATTCTAGGTAATGAAGGAGTAAAATTCTCAGAAGTTTTTATCGACAGGACTTTCCCAGAGCAGAATGCCCCGACAAGGAAACCGGGTACAGCAATGCTTGTACAATACCTGGCCTCTGGGATCGACCTCGCATCATCTTTTGTCATTGGAGACAGGCATACTGATCTGGAGCTTGCTAAAAACCTGGGATGTTCCGCTATCTTTATGAGTTCCGAAGAGTCTCCGGATGCGGCTCTCTCAACCACCGACTGGCATGAGATATTCTCATGGCTGAAAAATATTCCAAGGAAAGCCAGGATAAGCAGGAAAACAAGTGAAACAGATATTGTCGTCGGAGTAAATCTCGATGGATGGGGGAAATATGATATAAAAACAGGAATAGGTTTTTTTGATCATATGCTGGAACAGGTTGCCAGGCATGGTAATATCGATCTTACAGTAAGAGCAAACGGAGATCTTCATATTGACCCCCACCACACAGTTGAAGATGTTGCCATAACTCTTGGCATGGCCTTCGAAAAAGCACTCGGGAAGAAAAAGGGTATAGAGAGATATAGTTTCGTACTGCCAATGGATGATTGCCTGGCAAGGGTGGCACTCGATTTTGGAGGCCGGCCATGGCTCGTATGGGATGTTAATTTCGATAATGATAAGACAGGAGAAATGCCTGCAGAGATGTACTATCATTTTTTTAAATCATTCAGCGACAATGCAGGATGTAACCTGAATATAAGTGCCGAAGGACAGAATGACCATCATAAAGCTGAATCGATATTCAAGGCTTTTGCCAGGGCCATTAAAATAGCTGTCCGCCAGACAGATAACTACACTATTCCAACTACAAAAGGTACCTTATGATTGCAATTGTTAAATATAATGCAGGAAATATCAGGTCAGTAAGCAATGCTCTCGATCGCCTGGGCTTTGAGAACCTGATAACAGACGATCCTGATGAGATCAAGGATGCTGACAAGGTTATTTTCCCGGGGGTTGGCGAAGCGCGATCGGCTATGAAATACCTGAAAGACAGAGGACTGGACAAGACTCTTATCTCGTTGACAAAACCGGTCCTTGGCATATGCCTCGGATTACAGCTGATGTGTCAAAGAAGCTCGGAAGGGAATACAAAATGCCTGGGTATATTCGACGCGGATGTTAAACTGTTTCCTCCACTTGATAAGATACCTCATATGGGCTGGGACAGTTTCATGACACTCAAAGGCGACTTATTTACAGGTATAAGCCCGGATGATGATGTATATTATGTGCACAGTTACTTTGCCGGCATAGCCGGTTGTACTACCGCCATATGCGACTATATAGTTCCTTTCAGTGCGGCAATGAGAACCGATAATTTTTATGCAACACAGTTCCATCCTGAGAAATCAGCCGGTGTGGGAGAAAAGATACTGCTAAACTTCCTTAATCTATGAGAATAATAATAGCAATAGACCTGATAGGCGGTAAATGTGTGCGCCTGACACGTGGTGATTTCAGAACAAAGAAGGTCTATGAGGAGGACCCGCTAAAAATAGCAAAGACAATTGAGGACAGCGGACTGGAATATCTTCATCTTGTCGATCTCGACGGTGCAAAAAACAGGAAACCGGAGAACCTGCGCATACTTGAAAAAATAGCAATGAAGACAAATCTGAGGATAGATTATGGTGGAGGAATGAGATCGTATGATGATTTGATTACTGTCCTGAATGCCGGTGCAAAGCAGGTGACAGCCGGCAGCACAGCAGTGCGTTCTCCCCTGGTTTTCCTGGAATGGCTTTCCAGACTGGGACAGCAAAAACTAATTCTTGGAGCTGATTTTATTGACAGAAAAGTCGCTGTTGATGGCTGGACAGAGCAGTCAGATAAGGACATAGTGGAGTTTATTACAGAATACAGATCAAAGGGAGTGAAATATGTTGTCTGTACCGACATAAAAAAAGACGGTATGTTAAAAGGGCCGTCAACAGCTATGTATCGTGAAATACTGGGCTCTGTAAAGATCAACCTTATTGCCAGCGGGGGTGTTTCATCAGTCAGGGATATAGAAAATGTAAAAGCTGCCGGATGTGAAGGGGCTATTATTGGAAAAGCATTTTATGAAGGCAGGATAACATTAAAAGAACTTGAGACAATATGCTGAAAAAAAGAATTATACCATGTTTGGACATCAAAGACGGACGGACTGTAAAAGGGGTGAACTTCGTTGATCTGCAGGACGCCGGTGATGCTGTTATACTGGCCCAAAAATATGTTGAACAGGGAGCTGATGAGCTTGTTTTCCTCGACATCACGGCAACAGTAGAAAACAGGAAAACACTGGCAGAACTGGTTGAAAAGATAGCGGCAGAAATAAATATCCCGTTTACCGTGGGCGGCGGAATTGATACTGTAGAGGATGTGGCCCGTCTTATTGGTGCCGGAGCAGATAAGGTTAGTATCAACTCTTCAGCAGTACGGCGTCCTGAGCTGATTTCCGAAACGGCTTCCAGGTTCGGAAGCCAATGCGTGGTGGTGGCAATTGATACCAGGCTCGTCGACGACCAATGGGTTGTTGTTATCGACGGTGGCCGCACTCCCGCAGGGCTGAATACGCTGAGCTGGGCAAGAACAGTAGAAAAAAACGGAGCAGGGGAAATTCTTCTAACATCGATGAACACCGATGGAACCAAAACAGGATTCTCAATAGATATAACCTCTGAGGTCAGCAGCACTGTCAATATACCGGTTATAGCATCGGGTGGCGCTGGAAATATGAAACATTTCAGGGAGGTTTTCACTGAAACAGCTTGCAGTGCGGCACTTGCAGCAAGCATTTTTCATTTTGGCGAAGTAGATATCAGGGACCTTAAAAAATACCTTAAGAACGAGAATATACCGGTAAGATAATGCGTGCTAACCATAATACCAAACATTGTAATGCTATTAAAAGTATAAATAAAATACAACTGCATAATGAATATTGATTTCAAAAAAGGAAACGGACTGGTACCTGTAATTATCCAGGATCACAGAACACTTCAGGTGCTTATGCTGGGCTATATGAATGAAGAAGCTCTCTTAAAAACCGAAAAAGAAAAGGTGGTGACCTTCTTCAGCAGAAGTAAAAACCGGCTCTGGACAAAAGGTGAAACATCCGGCAATTACCTGTACGTTACCGAAATTCTTACCGATTGCGATAACGATTCAATTCTCGTTAAAGCGAAACCTGCCGGTCCCGTTTGCCATACGGGTAATACGGCATGCTTCGATGAAGATACTGCCAAGGGATTCATCTATAAACTTGAAGAAATTATTGATCAGCGAATCGACAACGATGTAGCATCATCATATACAAATAAACTTTTTAAAAAGGGAGTAAATAAAATAGCACAAAAAGTTGGAGAGGAAGCTGTTGAACTTGTGATTGAAGCCATGGACAACAACGATGATCTCTTCAGGAACGAAGCAGCCGACCTGCTGTACCATCTTCTGATCCTTCTAAAATCGAGGGGATTATCATTCAGTGATATTGAGAAGGTACTCGAATCGCGCCATAAAGTCTGATAAAGTAAGTCGCTGCACAGTCATTCCGACGTGTGACATCATCCATCCTGTTCGAAATTTATAACGAATTGAAATATTTTCTTTTGTTTTGTTTGTTTTTATGATAAAAAACGTACTTTTGTAAGCCATTATAAGTGATATGATGAAAATTTGCAAGACATATTTTATCTCCATTTATTACTTCTATTTTTATTTTAAAAAAAGATAAAGGGGATTTTTGTATATGAATAATCTAACAATATTATAACAAGGGTCCCAAAAAGGGGCCCTTACTTTTTTTAATAATGTATAAAAATGAAAATAGCAATCCAGGGGGAGACCGGCAGCTTTCACGAAGTGGCAGCAAGGCAGTATTTCAGTTATGATGAAATTGAGATAGTACCATGCTCCACATTTGATCTGACACTTAACACTGTTCTTTCAGGAGAAGCTGATTTTGCGATTATGGCTATTGAAAATGCACGTTCCGGCAGTATTCTTTACAACTACACGCTTATAAGGGAATCGGGACTAAAGATACTGGGTGAACATAATCTGCGGGTAAGACAAAACCTTATGGCGCTGCATGGTCAGCAGATAACCGATATAAAGGAAATAAGGTCACATCCTATAGCTATAGCTCAATGTATGTCTTTCCTTAACCAGTTTCCCGGGATAACACTTGTGGAGAGCTATGATACAGCTGCCAGTGCAAGGGAAATAAGTGAAACCAAAATCAGGGGTGTTGCTGCGATAGGATCTGCCATAACTGCCGAGATATACGATCTGAGCATACTGGCATCAGGAATAGAGACCTACCCTCAGAATTATACCCGTTTCCTGGTTGTCGGAAGTGAAGATAAGGGAAATACAAGAGGAAATAAAGTATCAATCTGTTTTTCAACCGGTCACAAGCCGGGATCACTGGCAGCTGTCCTCGTTAAAATTGCCGAACTGGGGATTAACTTATCCAAGATACAGTCGGTGCCCCGGCTTAATGGAAACTGGGAATATATGTTCTACCTCGACCTGGAGCTGGACAAAAATACTAAATCAGACGTAATTAACAGATTTTTAAATAAATACACAAGCGATCTTGAGATCCTTGGTGTATATTTTAAAGGAGACAGGTTATATGAAAGTTAAACCGGCGGAACGTACCAATACGGTACAGGAATATTATTTTTCGCAAAAGCTTGCGGAAATTGACAGGATGCGCAAGGCAGGGGCTGATGTTATTAACCTTGGAATAGGCAGCCCTGATCAGCCTCCTTCACCTGAAACCATACAGGCGCTTATCGATGAAGCGAAAAAACCAACATCACACGGTTATCAAAGCTATAAAGGGATTGCTGCTCTCAGGGAGAAATTTGCAGAATGGTATAAAAAATATTTTCATGTAAGTCTCGATCCGGAAAAGGAGATATTATTACTGATGGGCAGCAAGGAGGGAATTATGCATATCAGTATGGCCTTTGTTAATCCAGGTGATGAAGTGCTGGTACCCGATCCCGGCTATCCCACCTATACTTCGGTGACCAGCCTGGTGGGCGGTGTGGTACGTAAATATGAACTTGATGAACAAAACCGATGGTTGCCTGATCTTGACAAACTTGAAAAAGGTGATATGAGCAGGGTCAAAATTATGTGGGTGAACTACCCGCATATGCCAACCGGCACGAAGGCAACCAAAGAGTTATATGAAAAACTCGTGTCATTTGCACTTCGCCATAACATATTGCTTGTAAATGACAATCCTTACAACTTCATCCAAAACAGTGATTATCACAGCATCCTTGAGGTCGAAGGAGCTATGGAAACAGCACTTGAGCTAAACTCTCTTAGTAAATCGCACAATATGGCCGGATGGAGAATAGGTATGGTTGCGGGTCACCCTGAATATATAAACAACATATTAAAGGTCAAAAGCAACATGGATTCAGGCATGTTTCTTGCCATGCAGGTGGCGGCAGCAGAAGCACTTAAAAATCCCGACTCATGGTACGATTCAGTGAATGAAGTTTATACAAGGAGGCGCAAAATAGTTGAGGAGATAATGGATTTACTGGGTTGTACCTATAACACTGATCAGGCTGGATTATTTGTATGGGGGCGCATACCGGATGAAACAGGTAATGCCGGGGATTTCATTGAGGACATACTTCAAAAATCGAATGTTTTCATCACACCCGGATTTATTTTTGGAGAGAAAGGACGGAGGTATATCCGTATATCATTATGTGCGAGTGAAGGAAGACTGGAGGAAGCAAAGAACAGATTAAAAGAATATAAAACAACTAATAACAGGTAACAAAATGGTAATTGCAGTAGTGGGTATCGGATTAATAGGAGGTTCAATGATGATCGATCTGCGTAAGAGGGGCTTTGCCACGCGTATAATCGGTGTTGAAAACAACATAACACACAGCAACATAGCTCTTTTAAGCGGCCTAATTGATGAAACAGATACCCTTGAGGGTGCCGTGGGAAAAAGCGACCTTATTATCCTGACAACACCGGTAAATACAAATTGCACCATGCTGCCGGGAATACTCGACATGATTGCCGGAACAACCAAGGTGGTAACAGACATGGGATCGACAAAAGGAAGTATTGCAAGGGCTTCAAAAGATCATAAAGGCAGGGGCAGATATGTAGCTGTTCACCCTATGGCCGGTACGGAGTTTTCCGGCCCGCTCGCCGCCATCGGTAAATTGTTTGATTATAAACCTGCTATTATATGCGACAGGGAACTGAGCGACAAGGATGCACTCAGGACCGTTGAAAAAATGCTTGAGATCCTTAACATGCGCAAGGTATATATGAAATCAGACGATCATGATGTACATGTTGCATATGTCTCGCATATCTCTCATATCACTTCCTTTTCGCTGGCACTCAGTGTACTCGAAAAAGAGGAAAAAGAGCAGAATATACTCACTCTGGCCGGAGGAGGTTTTGAAAGCACCGTGCGTCTGGCCAAAAGTAACGGCGACACCTGGGCTCCGATATTCACTGAAAATGCAGAGTATATACTCGAGGTAATGGATACCTATATAGAAAAGATGCAGTCATTCCGGAAAATGATAGCTGAAAGTAATATTGAAGGTCTCAAAGCTCTTATGGAAGAGGCAAATAAAATCAGGAAAATACTGAACTAATAAAAATCAAATGATGGAACTTAATATTGGTAATGCGAAAATAAACGAATGGAGAGGCTACAAAGGCAGGCCTTTCCTGATATCAGGTCCGTGCAGCGCTGAGACAGAGGAACAGGTTATGGAAACAGCCAGGCAGCTGGCTGTTCTGAAGGAGGTGAGTGTTTTCAGGGCAGGGATATGGAAGCCCAGGACACGCCCCAATTCCTTTGAGGGAGTTGGGTCGGAAGGGTTGAAATGGCTGAGAAGAGTAAAACAGGAAACCGGGCTTCTTGTTGGCACAGAGGTAGCTAATGAAAAACATGTTTATGAGGCACTTAAGTACGGCATCGACCTGTTGTGGATCGGGGCACGTACTTCAGTCAATCCATTTACTGTACAGGAGATCTCCGATGCATTAAACGGTGTGGATGTTATGGTCCTTGTCAAAAACCCGATTAACCCTGACCTCGAGTTATGGACCGGAGCCATAGAACGTATTGCAAGGGCAGGCATCACCAGGATAGGTGCCATACATCGCGGATTTTCATCATATGAAAAGACTCTCTACCGCAATCAGCCCAACTGGCAGCTTCCCATTGAGCTGAGAAGGCGTATTCCGGATCTTCCAATGATCTGCGATCCCAGTCATATCTCCGGATCACGCCTCTACCTGCACGAGATTGCACAGAAAGCCATGGATCTCAACTTCGACGGATTAATGCTTGAATCACATATCGATCCGGCTAATGCCCTGTCTGATGCAGCACAACAGGTAACACCCAATGATCTTAAAGAGCTCCTGAGCAGGCTTATCATGAGGAGTCCGAGCACATCCGACCCCAGGCTGCTTGATGTACTCGGAGAACTTAGACAGCAGATAGATGTGTACGACGATACCCTGCTGGATCTTATGGAGAAAAGAATGAAAATTGCAGAAACAATAGGAAAGTATAAAAAGGAAAATAATATCACTATCTTGCAGAGCACACGTTGGGATGAAATAATCAAAAAGGTTATGGCCAGGGGACTGGCCAAAGGCCTGAGCCCTGAAATGATTGATGCAATCTTCAAAGCTATACACCAGGAGTCAATCAATCACCAGATGAAGGTAATGAACGATGATGTTACATCTAATGCAGAAAAGAAATAAAAACCTGACCTATGGAACGATATCTTGAACCGTCGGAGATTAAGGGTGAAATAAAAGCACCAACTTCGAAAAGTATGACGCAAAGGGCAATTGCAGCTGCTATACTGTCAAACGGCCAGAGTATCATCCACGATCCTTCATACTGCGACGACTCACTTGCTGCAATGAACATTGCTGTCTGCCTTGGTGCCCGTGTGGAGCCCGAACCTGACAAACTCATTATAACAGGTTCTGACAGGCTGAAAGAGAACAAGCTCAATTGCGGTGAGTCGGGTCTTGCCATCAGAATGTTCTCTCCTGTTGCAGCTTTATACCCGGGGGAAATTACGATGGTTGGTTCCACATCACTGCGGAAACGCCCTATGAATATGATAGAAGAAGCACTGAACCAACTGGGAGCTAAATGCACTACAGACGGCGGTACTCTTCCTGTCAATATCAGTGGACCCCTGAAAGGAGGTTATTGTGAAATTGACGGATCGGTAAGCAGCCAGCTCCTCACAGGTCTGCTTATGGCTCTTCCACTGGCATCCGAAGATTCTGAAATAAGAGTCAACAATCTGAAGAGCAAACCTTACATCGATATGACTATCCAGGTACTTGAGTCGTTTGGGATAAAAGTTGAAAATAAAGGCTATACTAATTTTCTCATCAGCGGCAACCAGAAATATTCAGCCCGCGAATTCACTGTTGAAGGCGACTGGTCAGGAGCCGCTTTCCTGCTGGTAGCCGGAGCCATTAATGGAAATATCTCAGTAAGCGGCCTCAGGTACGACAGCAGGCAGAGTGATATGACTGTTCTTGATGCACTTCGCAGAGCCGGTGCCAGGCTGAAAAATGAGGGAGATAAGACCTTTATTTCACGTTCTGAACTTAAGGCATTCGAATTTGATGCTACTGAATCACCAGACCTCTTTCCTCCTCTTGTTGCCCTGGCATCTTACTGTAAGGGTATATCAAAAATAAGCGGGGTTTCAAGACTCGTACATAAGGAAAGTAACAGAGCATTGTCGCTTAAGGAAGAGTTTGGGAAAATGAATATAGACATCAGGATAGATGGCGATAATATGTATATAACAGGAGATCAGCCGAAAGGAGCCCATGTAGAATCGCACGACGATCATCGTATTGCAATGGCAGTTGCAGTAGCAGGCTTAAGAGCAACCGGTAACGTTTATATAAGGGATTCACAGTGCGTTGCAAAATCATACCCGCTGTTCTTCGACGATTTGCGTACTATGGGTGCCGTTGTTTATGAATAAAAAGAATATTCTTTCCTGTTTCAATTGTAAGAATTAAAGTAAATATTTTAAAATATATAGTTTTTTATTGCGGTTTCGGATTTTTAATTATTTTTGTCAACATGAAAACAAAAATGCATAATACATGGTCCTGGCGCAGCTTAATGAGTAGAGCTGTGGAACAGGCCGTTATATAGCATTAAATAAAAATATAATCTATAAGGCACACTTTCACAGTGTGCCTTTTTTGTTTAATAATCTCAAACTAAACTATAATAAAATGGAAAAGCGAACAAAAATTCTACTCAGCGAAAGCGAAATGCCCAGGCAATGGTATAACATTATGGCTGATATGCCCAATAAGCCTTTGCCACCGCTTCACCCGGTAACAAAACAGCCTGTCGGCCCGGAGGACCTGGCGGCCGTCTTCCCTATGGAACTGATAAAACAG
This sequence comes from Bacteroidales bacterium, assembly GCA_046706305.1. Taxonomy (GTDB): domain Bacteria; phylum Bacteroidota; class Bacteroidia; order Bacteroidales; family VadinHA17; genus LD21. Next base: position 1,871 of record JBJKPQ010000153.1, on the reverse strand, counting down.
GAAGTATCTGCTGAAAGATATATTGATATCCCGGATGAAGTGCGCGACCTGTACTTCTCCTTCAGACCATCGCCTGTCTTCAGGGCCCATAAGCTTGAAAAGGCCCTGGGGACCAAAAGCAGGATTTACTATAAATATGAGGGAGGTAACTATTCAGGTTCGCATAAGGCTAATACTGCAATAGCACAGGCTTACTATAACAAGCAGGAAGGAGTAAGGAGAATCACAACAGAAACCGGCGCCGGTCAGTGGGGAAGTGCAATGAGCTTTGCATGCCAGCATTTTGGTCTCGAGCTGCTAGTCTTCATGGTAAAGATCAGTTACAACCAGAAACCCGGACGCAAGCTTCTTATGAATACTTACGGTGCCAAGGTTGTCCCATCGCCAAGTGAACTTACAATGGCCGGCCGCAAAGTGCTTGAAGCCGATCCTGACTCCCCCGGAAGCCTTGGTATTGCTATCTCTGAAGCAATGGAAGTTGCTGTACAGGATCCATATACCAAATATTCCCTCGGAAGTGTATTAAACCACGTTATACTCCACCAGACAATTATAGGCCAGGAAGCTTTGCTTCAGATGGAAAAAGCAGGCGATTATCCCGATGTTGTGATTGGCTGCTTTGGAGGAGGATCCAACTTCTCGGGCATAGCTTTCCCTTTCCTTAGAGAAAAACTGCTTAATGGCAGGGACGTAAGGCTTCTGACTGTTGAACCATCATCATGTCCAAAGCTTACAAAAGGAAAATTCATGTATGATTTTGGCGATTCGGCAGGCATGACACCGCTGCTTCCAATGTTCACCCTCGGTCATAACTTCATGCCCGATAAGATACATGCTGGCGGACTGCGTTACCATGGTGCAGGTGTGCTGGTAAGCCAGCTCATCAAAGATGGCTTCATTGAAGCCAAAGCAAAATTACAGCGTGAATGTTTCGAAGGCGGAGTACTCTTTGCCAGGACAGAAGGTATATTACCCGCTCCGGAATCCACATATGCAATTGCAGGCGCACTCGATGAAGCAAGGAAAGCAGATCTTGAAGGTGTGTCAAGGACTATTCTCTTTAACCTGTCCGGTCATGGCCATTTTGATATATCAGGTTATGAAAAATACTTTGAGAACAACCTGCCTGATCATGAATTGAGTGCCAAAGAAGTGGAAGATGCAATATCTAACATAGGTATAACAGTGTAAAAACGACATGTTTTCACCAAGTCTCTGCGGGATCAGCCATAATATAAAAACAGTTTACATTAAACCTTTTCCTGTTGTTATGGCATGATCCCGCGGAGATCATAAAATTACTCAGAAATCAGAGTATGAGGCAGGATGCAATAAATGGATATCAGCCTTTGATACAGTATTCTTATATTTATCCTCTGCCGACATCGTTTTCCATTCTTTGGAATCTCCGAATGCCTTCCAATGCTGATCATGTGAATTCATATCTGAAAATGTGGTCATATACATGAGATTAGGCATACGGCTTCCAGCTAATACGCTGGCAAAGAAAACAGGATGAAATTCCAGTTTCTCAAAAAGGGCTATTTCCCCATTATTAAACATTTCTATTTTCTTTTCCGCCTTGGCTTCCGTAGCACTTTCATAACTGCGAAGTTCATATATTCTCCCGGCGGGAGGATTGCTGTATTCAGGCACTGCAAACCCTGGCATGCCCGCAAATGCTTTCAGTAAAACCGTTTCGAGCCTTTCATATGGAGGATTGTCAAAGGGTGCATCACAAAATGTCTTTGATCCTTTTACATAATCATTGTCGCGACCCAGCTCAGACTGCAGCTTTGTGCAACCATCTATTGTGTTGAAAGGAATGAATACATAAATGAGCTTACCAGAGTCTTTATCGCTCTCAACGG
>JBJKPQ010000152.1:0-3372 GCA_046706305.1 Bacteroidales bacterium | reverse complement strand
ATTCCATTCTGATTGCATTACAAGGGGAAAACTCTCATTCAACAGGATAACGAAAGACGAAATAATAAAGAGACTGCAGGAGCCTGTTTTGAGAGGAGAGGAAATTCCCTGGTCAGGACTTTATGCCGCTGCACAGCTTTCTCCCCTTGGAGGGAGAAGCACTGTTCATATTTATACTTCTTCTCTCTGTATTCTGGTAAGGAATTCTTTTAACTGATCGAAAACATATGCTTAATTTTTTTTGTGGTAGTTGTTCTGGTGTTAATTTAATAATGGTTACCAGGTTTGCCGGAATTTTCAGATAAACCTTCCTGCATAATTATGGAGAACCCCTTTTCATATGAAGATCTCAAGTCACGCTGTGATGATTTCCAGGCGCAGATAATAAAGTTCCTTAAAGTTGAACAGGAGCTGATTGACACGCGTAACAGGCTCGACCTCGACCTTTCCAGGTTCAGGCTGATACAGGCTTACAGCCAGAAAGTTCTGGCAGCTGAAAGTATCGAGGATTTTGCAAAGATCACTGTTGAATCAATCGTGGAAACATTCGAAGTTGAATGCAGCGCCATATTTCTTTACGACAAAGCATCCGACTCATTACTGCTTAAAGCATGTTTTGGATATGAATCTCCTCCTGAATGTTCAATTGGGAGTGACTGGACTGATAAAAAAAACCTTCGCAAGATAGGAAAAGCCTTTGTGGAATTAACTGGAGATCAAGCAGGTCCTTTCAGTGAAGCCGGACTTTATAAAGTTATTGTTTCGCCATTTTATAATGAAGATGGAGATCTTTATGGCATACTTATGGGAGGAGTCACTTTTGAAAAAAAAGGTTACTATGATGAGATTACAGACCTTATCATTCCTTCATTTATGGTCTTCACTCAGCAAACAGGTTCCATGCTCGGGAACTTCGAATCAAAGAGACTCCTCGATGCCAAGGTTAAGGAACGTACTGCTGAACTCCTGATCGCTCTCGAAAACCTTAAACAGGCCCAGGGACAGCTTGTACAGTCTGAAAAGATGGCCTCCCTTGGTCAGCTGGTTGCAGGTATAGCACATGAGATAAATAACCCTGTAAATTTTATAAATGCAGGTGTCGATTCATTATCTGCCAACATAGAGGATATAAAAAAAGTCCTGGATGTTTATCATAAGATTACTCCGGCGAATGCTGCTGAAAAGCTTAGGGAAATAGATGAACTAAAAGAGAAAGTGGAGTACAAAACCGCCATCATGGAAATTTATACACTGATAGAAAGTATCCGAAACGGGACAAACCGTACAACTGAAATAATAAAGGGGCTTCGCACATTTTCCCGGCTCGATGAAGATATACTTAAATCAGCGGATGTTAATGAGGGACTTGATTCTACTCTTATCCTACTCCATAATAAATATAAAAACAGGATAGAAATAGTAAAAGAATACGGCAAACTTCCTCTTGTTGAGTGTTATCCCGGACAGCTAAACCAGGTGTTCATGAACCTCCTTTCAAACGCCATCGATGCTATTGAAGATACCGGTAGAATAATGGTTAAAACATCTGTAACAAATGGGAAGGTGAAAATATCAATCAGCGATACGGGACATGGAATACCCAAGGATAATATGGCTAAGATCTTCGATCCTTTTTTCACTACTAAAAATATTGGGAAGGGAACAGGTCTCGGGCTTTCAATAAGCCTTGGCATCATTCAAAAGCATAATGGATCAATTGACATTAAAAGCGAACCAGGAAAAGGCTCTGTATTTATTATTACATTCCCTGTTAATCAGAATATAAAATAATCATTCCGTGAATAATAAGAGACCTGCACCAATATTATATGTCGATGACGAAGAGGACAATCTTATAGTCTTTAAATCTGCATTCAGGCGTGACTATGAAATCTTCACTGCCCTATCTGGTAAGGAAGGTATGGAAATAATGAAAAATAACAGGATTCATCTCATCATAACTGACCAGAGGATGCCTGAAATGACCGGGATCCAATTCCTTGAAAAAATCATACCCGATTACCCTGATTGCATCAGAATGATACTCACGGGATTCAGCGATATTGAAGCTATAATTCAGGCTATCAATAAAGGTCGGGTATACAGGTATATTACAAAGCCATGGATCAGGGAAGAGCTTAAAATAAACATCGACCGAGGCCTCGAGGCTTTCCAGCTTAAAGAGCAAAACAGGAAGCTGATTGAAGATCTGAAAACTGCAAACCAAACCCTCGAGCAGAAGGTTATTGAACGAACTCACAGGATTGAACAACAAAACCGAAATATAAGGTCCAGCATACAATATGCAAGCCGCATTCAGGCAGCAATTCTTCCACCCGAGGAAGAACTCAAAAAATCATTGCCAGAGCATTTCATATTAAATAAACCTTGCGAGATCGTGAGTGGGGATTATTACTGGGTAACAAAAAAGGAAGAAAAGGTGGTTATAGCAGTTGCCGACTGCACGGGACATGGCGTTCCTGGAGCGTTCATGAGTATCCTGGGCGTGGCTTTCCTGAATGAGATTGTTAACAAAACAACCATATTGCGGGCAAATGAAATTCTGAACCAGCTCAGTGGTCTCCTGATGAAGTCACTCCACCAGACAGGCAAAAATGATAAAACCAGGGACGGGATGGAGGTGGCTTTATGCATTCTCGATTACAGCAGGCACAAGCTTCAGTATTCAGGTGCTTTCAGACCTTTGTACCTGGTACGCAACGGAGAACTGAAGGAATATAAGGGTGACTCAATGCCGGTTGGAGCCTATGAACTTGATGAAGTTTCATTTACAAATACTGAGATCCGGTTCATTGAAAATGATGTGATTTATGTTTTTTCTGACGGATATGTAGACCAGCTTGGTGGTGCAGAAAGAAAGACATTCAGGTCTGAACGTTTCAGAAAGCTGCTTCTCGAGATATATGAACTGCCAATGAAGGAACAGAAAAAGATCCTTAACGAAAGGATTGATAAATGGAAGGGACAGTTGGAACAGATCGATGATATACTGGTTGCAGGAATCAGGTTATAATGTATTTCTGTGTTTGAGTACATGTGTCTGGCGATAGTATAATTGTAATGTTGGTTCTGTTTGAAGCCTCCGGTTAGCCTTTAATAATAAGGTGGGCATCCTCTCTCTCAACTCACTCTCACACTTTAGCCTCGTTCTTTATGCAAAATGTTACACGCATTTCGCTGAAATACAAAGCTATGGGGAATAAAATCACGGGGCAATCCAGGGTTGAAGTTACATAGTCCCTCTCTGATGCCGAAAATTCAGGCACATTTTTTGTTGCTTATTAATCTATAGATCAACGAGTAAATGAAACCAACCATTGTTATAATCTTCTTGTTATTTTCTATGACAGG
>JBJKPQ010000151.1:0-11522 GCA_046706305.1 Bacteroidales bacterium | reverse complement strand
TATATATCCCGTAAGTATATCCCATCTCCCCACTTTCGGATATTTTCTCATACTGAGGCTCCCAGCTCAGGGTAAAATTTGAGTCGTCTTTTCCGGCATACCGCTTTACAAGGGTCTCTTTTCCCTTAACCGGGAATGAGTTGTCTTTCAGAATAATACCATCATCAGCAACATAATATAAAAAAGCCCTGTACATTCCATCTTTGACCGACATAGCTGAAAAATCGCGGTCTGCCTGCATAAGAACACCGGAAATTTTACTTTTCCCCGTTTTTGAGCAACTTAAAACAGGAAGAAAAAGAATAATGATAACAAAAAGCGTTATATTAACCCCGTTCTTTTTTTTCATATTGCTTATAATAAGTTTAACATAGAAAATATTTTATGACAAAACTATATCAAAAACTAATCAATAAATGCCCTTCAGATACAGAAATTAAAAAGGGACTGAAGAAAGCATATGCCTTCTCCGGAACGGAACCTGACAAGCACCTGTTGATGAGCCTTCTGAACATGATCGACCTTACCAGCCTCAATACCAGTGACAGCAGAAGCAGGATTCTGCATTTCACCGGTAAGGTAAACAGTTTTTCAGGCAGGTTCACCAACATACCGAATGTTGCAGCTATCTGTGTCTACCCGAATTTTGTATCTCTGGTAAAGGAGAAGCTTAAGGCTAAAAATGTTAAGATAGCTTCTGTAGCAGGCGGATTTCCCACATCACAGACATTCAGAAGCATTAAGGTTAGTGAATGCAAGATGGCTGTTGAGGCAGGAGCGGATGAGATAGATATAGTTATCTCTGTAGGGGCTTTCCTTGGAAATGATTTTGCACAGGTAGCCGATGAGATAAGAGAGATTAAGGAAGCTGTAGGAGACAAGACGTTAAAGGTTATTGTCGAATCCGGCTTACTCGGCGATTATGAAAATATATACAGGGCTTCCATGATAGCAATGGATGCGGGAGCTGATTTTATAAAAACCTCCACGGGAAAGACATCTGTATCGGCAACTCACGAAGCTGCATATGTAATGTGCCGTGCCATATCCGATTTCTTTTCGGAAACCGGAATCAAGGTGGGATTCAAAGCTGCAGGAGGGATTACAACAGCATCTGATGCTGTTAAATACTATAATATAGTAGCTTCAGGTCCGGGTGAAGAGTGGCTCAATAATTCACTTTTCCGTATTGGTGCCAGCCGGCTGGCCAACAATATTCTTGCGGAACTTGCGGGAAGCGAAAGTGATCATTTCTGACAGGCATATTTTTCATTGTTAAATATCCCGGGTAATAATCGCTATTTTTGTTTTTTGATTTTAATTAAATGGTTATTATTTCACCCACTGGTATACAGCAGGATACGTTAAAGAAACAGATCAGTGCAGTACAGGATACTGTTACTGCCAGACCTGATTCGCTCCATACTGACGATAGCCTGCACCTGGTGAAACAGTTGATAAGAAAGGATACTGTTAAGGTTGTTACCAGGCCTTCAAGGCGAGTGGCGGAGGTTCATATAACAGATACAACATCGGTATGCACAAAAAGCAGTGTTTACAACTTTACCTACCACGACAGCACAAATCTTATTTTACAGCCCGGGTTTAATCCGGCAGGCAGTTTCCCCATAAAGTATGTTGAGAACATTCAAAAAAAACGGGCTGAAGAAAGAACAGCCCTCCTGGCCCATCTTCAGCCCGGGGAAAAACTACCCGTTCATGCTTTCCACGATGACTGGATAATACTTGTTATCATGGGGGTGGCGTTTTTATATTCAATAATCAGGTCTTCATCCCATGGTCTGCTGAAGAGCATAATTAATTTTTTTCTTTTCCGCGGTATCAACGACGCCTCATCAAGAGATCTGGCGGGCCTTTTCACATGGCAGTCCACAATCCTGAATTTTGTATCCTTTGCTGTACTGGGCCTTTTTGGATACCTGGCTGCAGATTATTTCAGGGTTAACCTTCCGGTTCCCATGAACCTGGCTGCCTGGCTCCTTTGCACAGGTATCATAATTGCAGGAGTAACCACCCGTCATTTTATGTGCCTTATCACAGGAAATATAAGTAACAGGAGGGATGAATTCAGAGGATACCTTGTTAGCATTTACGAGTTTTATCGTGTCTGTGCTCTTATTATCTTTTTCATAATAATTTTAATCTCTTATACCACTTTTTTGGCATCATCGGTTTATTTTACCCTCGGTTTGATAATTCTCGGAGTAATGTATATTCTGCGCTTTACACGCTTGCTCATAATTTTTCTAAACCGTAATATTTCGATTTTCTATTTGATTTTATACCTTTGTGCGCTGGAAATCCTGCCTGTATTAGTATTAGTCAAATACTTTACGGGGCTTATTTAAAATTGGCGGGTACAAATTTTGAGGGTCAAATTAAAACTGTAAAGCTTTGAAAATAAGGAAAATTTTAGTGTCGCAGCCAGAACCTCTAAATCCGAAATCCCCATATTTCGAACTGGCAAGAAAGTATAATCTTAAAGTTGATTTTAAACCATTTGTTGAGGTGGAGGGAGTCTCTGCAAAAGATTTTCGCCAACAAAAAATCAACATACTTGATTACACTGCTGTGATTTTCACTAGTAAAACCGGAATAGACCATTTTTTCAGGGTTTGCAATGAGCTCAGGATTACTGTTCCTGATTCTATGAAGTATTTCTGCATCACAGAAAATGTAGCATACTATCTTCAGAAATACATTGTCTACAGGAAACGCAAGATCTTCCATGGTAAGGCTAAATTCCAGGATCTTATCGATGTTATAGTAAAACATAAGGAAGACTCTTTTTTCGTTCCGCTTTCAGAACCGCATAATGCTGAGATTCCCGAGCTGCTGGATAAGAACGGGATAAGATATGCCATAGGTACCCTGTACAGGACTATCAGTACAAATTTTTCCAACCAGAATGATTTTGATTATGATATCCTTGTCTTTTACAGCCCTTCGGGAATAAAATCCCTTAAAGAAAATTTCCCGGATTTTGTGCAGGGTGACATTAAAATTGCCGCTTTCGGACCAACCACTGCCTGTGCTGTTGCCAATGAAGGTCTGCGACTCGACATTGATGCCCCTAATCCCAAGGCACCGTCGATGACGATGGCCCTGGATGAATATCTGAAAGAGTATAATAAGAATCTGAAATAATATTCCATTAGTTACTGTAATACATTTATCAGATCCTGGTGATCCTGTTATTAATACGGGATCGGCATTAACTTTATAATGAAATTCACAAGGGAAACATTTGGCAAGACTGAGAGGTTATGCAGCAATAAAATTATCAAGAGCCTCTTTGAACAGGGAAATGTTCTCCATAATTCACATTTTAAGGTAGTCTGGGGAAAGCCCCAGGTTGTTTTACCATCACCCGCGCAGGTCGCTTTCAGCGTTTCCAAGAAAGGATTCCGTCGTGCTGTGGTAAGGAATCTGCTAAAAAGAAGAATAAGAGAAGCATACAGGAAAAACAAACACTTGTTGTATAATTTTCTTGAGACAGAACATATTCAGATAGCTTTTGTTATAATTCTGAAAGGAACTGATATTCCTGATTATTTTACTCTCGAAAAGTCGGTTAAGGATATTCTGAAAAAACTTGTTTTCAGGGTAAATGAAAGGGAGAAAGTATGTTAAATTTATTTTAATAGTTTATAAATCAAATCTGTTCCCGTTTTTTCTTTATATTTTCGTCATTCAAAAATTAAGGCTCATCAGAAATGAAAAAAACACGTATCGGAAAAATTATTATTATCCTGTCTCTGATCGTTGTCACCGGTATCAGCAGCAGTTTTCTTCTAACACAGGAAACAAGAGATTTCAGGATTGCCAAAAACCTCGACATTTTTTATTCTCTCTTCAGGGAACTCAATACTTTTTATGTTGATCCGATTAATCCGGACAAGCTTATTAAGACAGCTATTGATGATATGCTTGCTTCTCTTGATCCCTATACGGTATATTACCCTGAATCGGAAGCTGATGATATCAGTTTCATGACCACTGGGAAATATGGCGGAATAGGTTCACTGGTACGTAAGAGCGGGGATTATGTTGTCATCAGCGAAGTTTACAAAGGTTTCCCTGCTGATCTTGCAGGAATCAAAGCCGGAGATATTCTGACAAAGGTAAATGGTTTTTCATTGAAAGATCTGCCTACAGACAGCGTTAGTGAGAGACTGAAAGGCGATCCGGGAACTCCACTTACTCTTACAATTGATCGGAACGGTAAATCATCCGATTTCACTCTGAAAAGAGAAAAGATAGGCATACCGCCTGTTCCTTATTATGGTATGATCGATGCAAACACCGGTTACATTAAGCTTACCGGTTTCACACAGGGCGCAAGTGATGCTGTAAGAGATGCACTCATGAAACTTGAAATCAGGAACCCCAAACAGGTAATTCTTGATCTCAGGGGCAACCCGGGCGGATTACTTACAGAGGCAGTTGCTACAGTAAACCTTTTTGTTGATCCGGGAAACGAAGTGGTATCGACAAAAGGAAAAGTAAAACAGTTTGATGAGGACTTCAAAACCACCAAACCGGCTGTGGATGATAAAATTCCACTGGCAATATTAATAAACAGGGGGTCAGCTTCCGCATCTGAAATCACGGCAGGAGCCATACAGGACCTTGACAGGGGTGTTATAATAGGACAGAGGTCATATGGGAAGGGACTGGTCCAGATCACCCGCCCACTCAGCTATAATGCTCAGCTGAAAGTGACAACAGCAAAATATTACATACCAAGCGGAAGATGTATTCAGGCCGTGGATTTCTCACACAGAAATGCAGATGGAAGTGTCGGCATAATTCCCGATTCACTGATCTCAGAATTCAAGACCCTGCACGGACGAATAGTAAAAGACGGAGGTGGCATTACCCCCGATGTGGAAGTTAAACCGGAGACACTGAGCCAGATATCCAGTGAGCTGTATATGCGGTATTACATATTTGACTATGCCACCAAATATTTCTGGGCTCACCAGGATATATCATCTCCCGATCAGTTTAAATTCACTGATCAGGACTATACAGATTTCCGGAATTTCCTTGTAAACCGCAAATTCAGTTACAAAACGAGTACTGAAGAATCGCTCAATGAGCTGATAGCAAATGCGAAAAAAGAGAAATACTATGATATGAACAAGGAGATTTTCAATACTCTTGAAAAGGATGTTTCTCACAGTCTCGACAAGGACCTTAAGCTATTTAAAGGAGAAATTACGCAACTTATTGAGGATGAAATAATAGGAAGATATTTCTATCAGTCGGGAGAAATTAAATGGTCTCTTAATAACGACGACCAGGTATCAAAGGCAGTTGAAATACTTAATAACAGGGAGAAATACGATTCAATACTCAGAGGTGATGAGAATGCGAAGGTTGTAACAAAAAAAGACGACCCCAACCTGCCTTCAAATATTAAGTAAGCCTTCATTACCTGTCAAAACTACCACTAGTTAGGGCACAGGCATTAAAACAATTGTGAATTTGAGGGAGATAACTTGAGGTAAAGGGTTTTTCTATTTCCACTCATGTGTATGATCATCAAAGATCTCCTTTTTCCAAACAGGGAGCTTTTCCTTTATAAGATCAACTGTCCTGGCACAAGCGTCAAAAGCCTGCTGCCTGTGGCCTGCTGAAACAAGAACAAGGAGTGATATTTCCCCGGCTTTCACCAGCCCTGTGGAATGGACTATATCTACAGAAGTGACATCATTGAATTCGCTGAAAATTGCCTGTTTAATTTTGTCAGCTTCTGAAGCGACCATGTTTTCATAGGCAGAATATTCGATTGCCATAACAGTATTCCCGTTTACAACATCAGCTCTTACCTGTCCGAGAAAAACCGAATGTCCCCCCGAAGCAATTCTTGCCCCGGTCTGATTAATAACCCCTGCAACCAGGTCCTGCTTGATGGGCCCTTCAATAAGATAACCTTTCCCCATAAATAATAATTTTTATGTTATTTCATCCTCCGGCAAAAGGAGGCATAAAAGCCAGCTCATCCCCATCTTTCAACAGGGTTTCTCCTTCTGTCAGAACACTGTTAAGTGAAATCCTGTAATTGTAATGGGCTATTTCCGGAAAATCGTCCCGTACCTTTAATTCCAGGTCGCCGGTCGATTTCACACCTGAATAAATCTTCAGCGATGTACCGGTTACCTCTGCAAGCACCCCGAAAAATAAAACCTGTACTTTCATTTTATTTTTTTACTATGAATTTAAATTTTTAATGGGCCTCAAGCCAGTTTCTTCCTGTACCGCAGTCTACCATAAGCGGGATATCCAGCTCAGCCGCATGTGACATTTCGTAAATAACCATCTCTTTCAGTTTTTCCATTTCAGATTTCTCAACCTCAAATATTAACTCATCATGAACCTGCAGGATCATCCTGGAAAGATATTTCTCCTGCATCATCCTGTCATATATTCTCACCATGGCTATTTTAATAATATCGGCGGCAGAACCCTGGATAGGAGCATTTATGGCATTTCTTTCGGCATTGCCCCTGACAACCTGGTTACGTGAATGAATATCGCGGAGATATCGTCTCCGGCCGAACATCGTTGTCACATACCCCTTCTCCCTGGCTTTTTTTATGCTTTCGTCCATATAAAGCTTAACGCCCGGGTATGAGGTAAAATAACCGTCAATCAGCTCTTTTGCCTCTTTCCGTCCAATCGTAAGCCTCTCGGCCAATCCGAAGGAAGAAATACCGTAAATAATACCGAAATTTGCCGTTTTGGCCTTACTTCTCATCTCACGTGTAACATCATCAATACCTACTCCGAATATCTTGGAAGCGGTGGCAGCATGAATATCATTACCCGATAGAAAATCAGCAATCATCCCTTCATCCTTGCTCAGGTGAGCCATCAGCCTCAGCTCAATCTGGGAATAATCAGCCGAAAAGAAGATATAACCCTCCTCCGGTACAAAAGCTTTCCGTATTTCCCGCCCCCTGGCATCGCGCACTGGTATATTTTGCAGGTTTGGATTATTTGAACTCAGCCTGCCGGTGGATGCTACGGCCTGGTTAAAAGAGGTGTGTATCCTGCCTGTCCGCGGGTTAACAAGTAGCGGCAAAGCTTCAACATAAGTGGAAAGCAGCTTTTTTAATCCCCTGTATTCAAGAACCTTGTTAATGATGGGATGCTTGCTTGTCAGTCGCTGGAGTATTTCCTCGTTGGTAACAAATTGTTTTGTCTTGGTCATCCTGGCGTTGTCATCCAGCTTAAGCCTTAGAAAAAGGATGTCGCCCAGCTGTTTCGGCGAAGAAATATTAAACTCGGTGCCGGCAAGTGAATATATCTCCTGTTCCAGTTTAATTATATCCTCTCTCAGGCCGGCTGTCGTTGCCTTAAGATCATCCTGGTCGAGCCTTACACCATATCTCTCCATTGCAGCCAGCACTCTTATAAGGGGCATCTCTATATTATTTGCAAGGTCCTCCAGGCCTTCTTCCTTTATCCTGGGTTCAAAAACATCCTTAAGCTGCCATGTTACATCGGCATCCTCAACAGCATATTCCCTTAGCTTTTCCGGGGCTACTGACCGCATGTTCTTTTGTTGATTGCCCTTTTCACCAATAAGTGACTCTATATGTATTGGTTCATATGACAAATAAGTCTCTGACAACAGGTTCATGTTATGCCTCATATCGGGCTCAAGAAGGTAATGGGCTATCATTGTATCAAAAAGAGCTCCCTTCACCTCTATTCCATAGTTAGCAAGAACCTGGATATCATATTTCATGTTCTGTCCTGTCTTTCGTATGCTGCTGTTTTCAAACACAGGTTTAAGCTTTTCGAGAATTGCAGCTGTCTTGTCGTGCGACTCAGGGAAATGCACAAGGTATCCTTTGCCTTTTTGCCAGGAAAAAGAGAGTGCAACAAGCTCAGCATCCAGAGAATCCAGACTGGTGGTTTCAGAATCGAAACAAAATTCCCGGAGCTGCAATAATTGTTTGACAAGTCCATCAAGCCCCGTATTACCGTCAATAAGAGTATACTCGTGAGTGGTATTTTCAACTGTAGAGAGACCATTGCTTCCAACCTTTCCTTCTTCACCGAAAAGAGAACCCTGTGCAGAATTATCGGGGAAAAGAGCCGGCTGCAGCTGCTCTTCCTGCTTTGCTCCGTTCTGAATGTTCCCCAGTATCTTAGCCGCAATTGTTTTAAATTCAAGTTCGTTGAATAGTTCCTTCAGCTTATCTGAATCGGGGACTTCCATAAGAAGTGAGGCAGCATCAAGATCTATCGGAACATCCTGTTCTATTGTCACTAGCTTCTTCGATATTTCAATCTGTTCCCTGTTGTTTTCAATTGCCTCCTTAAGCTTTCCTTTCAGCTTATCAGTATGAAGGAAGAGTTCCTCAACAGTGCCATACTCGGATATCAGTTTCATTGCCGTCTTGGGTCCCACTCCCGGGGCTCCTGGTATATTATCGGCCGCATCACCCATGAGAGCCAGTACATCTATCACCTGTTCAGGCCGCTCAACACTGAATTCCTTTTTTATCTCCTCAACACCCCAGAGGAGAGAATCTCCGCCACTCCTGGCAGGTTTGAACATGAATACCCTGTCGGACACCAGCTGGGCATAATCCTTATCCGGAGTCATCATATAAGTTGTAAAACCTTCCAGGGATGCTTTCCTGGCAAGTGTTCCGATAACATCATCAGCCTCAAAGCCGGGATAATCGATAACCGGGATCCTGTAGGCTTCAATAAGGCGCTTTATATAGGGTACAGCTTTCCTGATATCTTCAGGAGTCTCATCACGATGGGCCTTGTATGCAGTGTACATCTTATGCCTGAAAGTAGGCTCCGGGGTATCAAAAACCACGGCAATATGTGTCGGCTTTTGTTTCTGAAGTACTTCCTCAAGAGTAAGAAGGAATCCAAACACCGCAGAGGTATTCAGACCTTTTGATGTTATCCTGGGATTCCTGATGAAAGCATAATAAGAACGGAAGATCAGAGCATAAGCATCGAGGAGGAACAGTTTTTTGGTTTGATTTTCTGGCATATTACTATAATTCGTTATCTGAAGCAAACCATTCAGCGAATGAATTTGCCGTTTCATATAATTTCAGGCTGTGCAGACTGACCCTTTCAGGAAGCAGGGCTTTGATCCTGAGAGCAAAATCCTGCACAAGGTTTTCACATGTAGGCTGATAATCAACAAGCACCATATTGCCGAAAGCTTTTTTAAACAACTCCAGCTTATCTCTTTCAAAACCGGTACTTACAACCACACAATGATCAAAGACACTTACAATTTCCGTCTTTACAATATGTTTCAGGTCCGTAAAATCCATTACCATACCATTTTTCGGATTGCCCGGCTCATTAACGGGAACACCTGACAATGTGACGAAAAGCCTGTATGAATGTCCGTGTACATTCCTGCACGGGCCGTCATAATCCTGCAACACGTGAGCCATCTCAAAATGGAACTCCTTCGTAACTCTGATTACTGATGTCATGATTTTATATAATGTATTATAACATGTAAAATTAACCAATAAGGTTGATAAAGGTTTAACCTTTCCCTTCCAAATAAACATTTAAGATATTTTAAATTTTCAACGATATGTTTAATAACAATAAATACATACCTTTGTCGCCTATTATATCCTTAATAATAAAGACAAAATGGGAAAAGAAAGTATAAGGCTTACATTTCCTGCATTGTTCGGTGAAACACTCAGGAAATTCGGAAATAAAGATGCATATGCATTTGCAGGGGAGAAGCCGGAGAGCTATGAAGAAGTAAACAGAGCGATAATCAGTCTTATAGCTTTTTTGGAAAAAGCAGGCATACGCCCCGGAGACAGGGTAGCCATACTCAGCCATAACATGCCCAACTGGGGAAAAACATATTTTGCAATCACTTTTATGGGAGCCGTAGCAGTACCTGTTCTCCCTGATTTTTCCAATAACGAAGTGAAAAATGTCCTTGATCATTCAGGGACCAGGGCGCTGTTTGTTTCATCAACACTTTTACCGAGAATAGAGGGATATTTTTCAGAAACTCTCGAAACAATAATAAAGATAGAAGATTATTCCACCATTTATTCCGGGAAAGATCAGATCAGTTACGATGCCGAAGCAATTCCTTCAGGCAGTTACACTGTCAATGAAGATGATCTCGCTTCAGTTATTTATACTTCGGGCACAACCGGGAGGTCAAAAGGAGTGATGCTCACTCACAGAAATATATCCTTTGACGCTCTTAAAGGAAGGAAAATTCAGTGGATTGATGAAAATGACCGCTTTCTTTCCGTACTGCCACTATCGCATACATATGAAAATACTCTTGGTCTTATTCTGCCTATGCTTTGCGGAGCTTCAGTCTATTACCTGAGAAAACCGCCCACACCATCGGTGCTGTTACCTGCACTTGCCGAGGTGAAGCCAACGATGATGCTGACTGTTCCGCTGATCATTGAAAAGATATATTTCAACAAAATCCTTCCTGCCTTTAAAGAAAACTTTTTCATGAAGATGCTTTACAGTATCTCACCGTCCAGGAAGTTCCTTAACAGGATGGCAGGTAAAAAACTAATGAAAACATTCGGAGGACATCTGAAATTCTTCGGTATAGGAGGTGCAAAACTTAACCGTCTTGTTGAACGTTTCCTTATTGAAGCCAGGTTCCCCTATGCCATAGGTTACGGACTGACAGAGACTGCTCCGCTTCTTGCCGGATCATGCCCGCAGAAATCGGTGTATGAATCAACCGGTCCGGCCATCGAGGGTATAGAGCTGAAAATAAATGATCCGGATAAAGTTTCCGGAGAAGGTGAGATATGGGTCAGAGGTGCAAATGTCATGAAAGGTTACTATATGGAGCCTGAACTGACAAGGGAAGTACTATCTGACGATGGTTGGTTCCGGACAGGGGACCTGGGAGTCATCGATAAAGATAATAACCTCTATATCAAAGGCCGCCTGAAAAATATGATTGTAGGAGCAAGCGGTGAAAACATTTACCCCGAGGAGATTGAATCAGTAATAAACAATTTCAGGTTTGTTGTTGAATCACTCGTGATTCAGAAAAAAGGAAAACTTGTTGCCCTGGTACATTTCAATATGGAAGAAATGGAAAAGAAATACCATAACTTCAAAGAAGACTTAACAAGGCAACTTGAGATCAGGACAGAGGAAATCCTTCGTGAACTTCATGTTTATGTTAATGCCAACGTAAACAAGTTCAGCCAGATACATAGTGTTGTACTTCAGCCTGTTCCTTTTCAGAAGACAGCCACACTAAAAATCAAAAGATTTCTTTATACCTGATCCCTTTACCCGGTAGAAAGTCAGCCTCTTGCCTCAGCATATCGCCTGTTGACCTCATCCCAGTTAACAACGTGCCAGAAAGCATCTATGTAGTCAGGCCTCCTGTTCTGGTATTTAAGGTAATAGGCATGTTCCCATACATCAAGTGCAAGAAGCGGAGTACCTTTTGCCTGTGATAAATCCATTAA
>JBJKPQ010000150.1:0-5205 GCA_046706305.1 Bacteroidales bacterium | reverse complement strand
GCCTGACCCTGTCCTCCGGTCAGCAACTCTTTATGCTGGGAGGACTTGCGATTGCTACCGGGATAATAACATATTCCAGGAAAGTTATGGAGACTGTGGGAGAAAATATTGTTGAACTTTCAGCAGAAGCAGCTCTCGTTGTTGTCCTTGCCCAGGCTCTTGTATTATTTATTTTCTCATCTTCCGGGCTGTCAAATTTCTTTGTCAGGCTTGGCCTCCCCCCTATCCCCATGGTACCTGTTTCCAGTTCACAGGTAATTGTCGGATGTGTGCTTGGTATAGGTCTGTATAACGGAGCAGGAAACATCAACTTAAGAATACTTGGAGAGATAGGCATTGGCTGGATCGCAACACCTGTGTCCTCCGGACTTCTGTCATTTTTCTCACTTTTCTTCATCAAAAATATTTTTGGCGTTGATGTCGGGACAAAAATAGTACCCGGTATGGATCAGACAATTAGCAAAATACAAAGCATAACAAATGGAGCACAGGTATCAGGAATAGTAAAATACCTGCTTATAGCACTGATCCTGTCGGGAACAATTACTTTTGTCGTTTATATCCTTCTGGACAGAAAAAAGCAGTTAAGCCTTAAAAAATCTGAGGAAAAATTCTGGAAAAACCTGAAATGATTTATCAGTTGGCTTCCATTATGATATTCATCCGGGATATCAGGGCTCAACCGGAAGACATGAGAACTGCCGGCCATAATACAGCATCTGCTCCAGGAAATCACCTGTATACCTTACTTTCACATCGACTATTTCTCCCGACTCAGAGTATTCCGGCTCAAGGTAAGGATTAACAAAACCTGTGTACGGGGCAAGATTCAGTTTTGAATATCTTTTTAAAACTTCTTCATGAAGAGCAGGATCTACTTTTACACCATATTCTTCTATGAGTTCCTTACCTGCAAAATAATCGCCTTCAGACTTAATGCGTTGTACCTCTTTCAGCATAGTCCCGAACAAATCCCTCAATTCCCCGTAATCGTTAATTTGAACATATGTTTTATTGTTTTTTCTATATTTTGCAATCACATTATCCTTTTTTCCATTTTCATAAGCCCACCATGATATTGCTGCTCTGTTTCTCATATGTGCCTCCTCAATACTTTTCCCCGGCATTATTCTCACAAGCTGTGTAAGCAAGCCGTTCCTTATATAATTATCATAAGAGACCCTGGCTATATCTATATTTTCGACAAGACCCAGCTCACTGAGCTTATTATCATAGATATAATAAAGAGCAAAAAGATCTGCACGGGCTTCCTCAAGTGCCGATGAATAGTTTTTCAAAGCATTGGGACTGGTTCCGGCAACCAGCCGGCCACTTGCATGCCCGACACATTCATGGAGGTCAGTATGCAATGCTTCAGCTACTGCCTCATATTTCTTTACCCGTGCGACCTCTTCCATTGTAGCTGCAAATTCTTCCAGGAAACCACTGCCAAGAGAGGCTCTTTCTATAGCAGCAGATATATTGGCCAGCCTTACTGATTTAGACCCGACTTCCTTTCGTATCCAGCTGGAATTGGGCAGGTTAATCCCAAGAGGCGATGCAGGATAACAATCACCTCCTAGCATTGCAACATTAACTACCTTTGCAGCAACACCCGTTACTTTTTTCTTTTTATGTTCCGGTCTGACAGGAGAATTATCTTCAAACCATTGTGCATTATCTGATATAATTGCGGTTCTTTTTGTTGCCACTGAATCTGTATATTCCACAACTGATTCCCATGTTGCTTTTAGCCCCATTGGATCTTCATATACTTCAATAAATCCGTTTATGTAGTCCACAACAGGATCTGTATCTTTTACCCACATAACATTAAATTCATCCCATTTTTTAAGATCACCGGTCCTGTAAAAATCCGTCAGAATTTTCAATTCCTTTTCCTGCAACTTATTTTCAGCTACTTTACCAGCTTCCTCCAGCCAGGATATAATCATGTCGATCGCCTTTCCGTATTTACCTCCGGATCTGAAAACTTCCTCTTTCAGTTTGCCTTCTTCCTTAATTACCCTGGAATTCAGACCATGGGCTACCGGCCTGCTGTCGTGTTTACCGGTCTGTTCACCATAGAACGATTCAACTTCCTTCTGGGTTACTCCCGAATAAAAGTTACTGGCAGATGCCAGTATAATATCCAACCCTTCTTTGCGTTCAACCTTTCTGGCAAAGAGGTTTTCATCGAAAATTATGGGTACAAGTTCTGATAACAGATCCCCGGCTGACTTACCCTTCCCGAGAGGCAATAAATTTTCAGGAGTCGCTTTTATAAGGTCAGAAAAAAAGCCTTCAGAAAACTCAGGTCTGAACTTATCAGATGAATAATGATGATGAATACCATTGGCAAAGAAGACCTTTTTAACATACTTCAGAAATTGATCAGATTCGACTCTGTCTTTATTCAATGACTGAGATATTAAAATACCTTCAAGAGTCTTTCTGATAAGTAAATTATACCGGAAATTCTGGTCCCAGAGTATGTCTCTCCCGGAAAGAGCTGCCATGGAAAGGTAAAAAATATATTTCTTCTGCTTCAGTGACAGTGAATCAAAACCATCCAGTCTGTATTTCAATATCCTTATATCATCGAACTGTTCAACAAAAAAAATAAAATCTTCATTCAATTGCCTGTCAGATTCCTTATTCTCATCAAAATATGAATAACCTTGTTCCATAATAAGTTACCGGTTTAAGATTTATACTATCTTTAATAAATTATGAATAAATTGCTGCATTAAAGGTACAACAGCTTAATTGAAGGCGGAAACAGTTCCCTGCTTATGTACAATCAACTCTGATTCTTTAAGGTGGGCGTGGCTGTTAAGGCCGGATTATGAGGCATCTTTTTACTGTTATAAATTGCTAACTATTAAATAAACAAATCAAATCAAAAATTTCCCTGAAATACCGGGTAAACTTCAAAGCAATGCAAAAAGTAATTGAAAAAACAAGAACAGATCTTATAAATAATTCTGACAAAAAAACAAAAACCAGCGGAGAAAGGTTCTTCAAAGAACCAGTTACAATGTATGGGGTAAAATCAGCAATTACACAGCGCATAGCAAGGGAGAATTTTAAACTTATAAAAGATAATGAGAAATCAGAAATTTTCACATTATGTGAACTATTGTGGAAATCGGGTTATATGGAAGAATCTTTTGTTGCCTGCAACTGGTCTCATTTTGTGAGTAAAAAATACAAAACAGAAGACTTCCTAATCTTCGAAAGCTGGCTTAACCTTTATGTTAGTAACTGGGCAGCCTGTGATACATTATGTAATCACTCAATCGGGACTCTCATTGAAATGTATCCGGAACTGATTTCCGGGTTGAAAAGATGGGCCGTATCAGGTAACATGTGGGTAAGAAGAGGATCTGCTGTTTCCCTCATTATTCCGGCCAGGAAAGGGATGTTTCTTAATGAGATTTTTGAAATTGCAGATATTTTACATTCTGACCCTGAAGATCTGGTACAAAAGGGATATGGATGGATGCTTAAGGTATCGAGCCAGTCTCATCAGACTGAAGTTTTCGAATATATCATTTCAAGAAAAAAAACTATGCCACGGACAGCTTTAAGGTATGCCATTGAAAAAATGCCTCCTGAGAAGAAAAAAATGGCAATGGCAAAATAATCAGACTCTTTTATAACTTTGCAATATAAACCTGAGATTACCATGAAGAATATACTGTTACTCCTAATTATTTCAGCATTTAATATTGTTATGTACGGACAAGACCGTATAACAGGACACGATTTTGCCACACGATCAGAGGTTATTGCAAGGAATGGCATGGCGGCAACCAGTCAGCCGCTTGCCACGCAGGCAGCCCTGGATATCCTGAAAAAGGGAGGTACTGCTATTGATGCTGCGATAGCTGCTGATGCTGTTCTTGGCGTTGTAGAACCGACAGGTGCCGGGATTGGTGGTGATCTTTTTGCAATTATCTGGAGTGCCGACAAGGGTAAGCTGTACGGCATTAATGCCAGTGGCCGTTCCCCGAGATCTCTTAAGCTGGAATATTTCAAGGATAATGGTTATGAATTTATCCCGTCACATGGTCCATTACCTGTTTCCGTTCCAGGTTGTGTTGACGGATGGTATGAGATGCATGATATGTTTGGACGTCTTCCTATGAAGGATATCCTGCAACCGGCCATCTACTATGCCAGAGAAGGATTTCCTGTAACAGAGGTAATTGCTTTTTACCTGGCAAGAGGCACTGAGATACTTAAGGACTACCCTAATATAAAAGAAGTTTATATGCCTAATGGAAAGGCTCCCGCAAAGGGTGAGGTTTTCAGCAATCCTATGCTGGCAAACACTCTTGAAAAAATTGTGAAAGGAGGTCGTAACGAGTTTTATAGGGGATCCATAGCCAGGGATATAGATGCTTTTATGAAAAAAAACGGAGGCTTTCTTTCATATGATGATCTCTCCCGACATCATTCTGAATGGGTAGAACCGGTCAGCACGACATATCGTGGATATGAAGTATGGGAACTGCCTCCAAACGGACAGGGAATAGCAGCACTCCAGATGCTTAACATCCTGGAAGGGTATGATATTGCCTCAATGGGTTTTGGTTCTGCTGACTATATTCACCTGTTCACCGAGGCAAAGAAACTGGTTTATGAAGACAGGGCTAAGTACTATGCAGACCCGGCATTCAGCAAGATTCCTGTACAGCAACTTATATCTAAAAAATATGCAGCTGAAAGACGGAAACTAATAAACAGGGAAAAGGCGGCAAAAGTTTATGAGCCAGGAAAAATAGAAGCGGGCAACACAGTTTACCTGACGGTGGCTGATAAATATGGCAACATGGTTTCTCTCATCCAAAGTAATTACAGGGGCATGGGATCGGGAATGTGTCCAACCGGTCTTGGGTTTATTCTCCAGGACAGGGGGGAAATGTTTTCTCTTCAGGAAGGTCATGCAAATGTATATGCACCGGGTAAAAGACCTTTTCATACTATAATACCGGCCTTTATTACTAAGAACGGAAAACCTTTCATCAGTTTTGGTGTCATGGGCGGAGATATGCAACCCCAGGGTCATGTTCAGGTAGTCATTAACCTTGTTGACTTTAAAATGAATTTACAGGAAGCCGGTGATGCTCCAAGGATGCATCATATTGGTTCATCCGAGCCCACCGGACAGGTAATGACAGACGGAGGAATACTTTT
>JBJKPQ010000149.1:0-9090 GCA_046706305.1 Bacteroidales bacterium | reverse complement strand
GAATCAACACCGGAAGCAGAAGCAACAGGTATAAAAGGGCCGGATTTGCAAATCTGAACAATTGCATAATTTATTCTGCGTTATGTAAGGTTTTTTAAAATCGTATTTCTAACAACTATCTCCAGAAGAATCAGGCAGAAAGCTATTATTGCAGGAATCATATATTCTTCTTCTTTCCTGCTGAATTGTTTAACATCTATTTTTGATTTTTCCAGTTTATCTATTTCATTATAGACCTGTTCCAGCTTGTTATTATCTGTAGCCCTGAAATATTTACCTCCTGTTTCATTAGCAATGTCTTTAAGAACAGCTTCATCTATTTCTACAGGCATATCCTGGTATTGAATTCCGTAAGGCGTCTGTACCGGATAAGGTGCCATTCCCTGCGTCCCCACACCGATAGTATAGACCCTTATTCCAAAGGTTTTAGCAATATCGGCAGCTGTTGCTGGGGCAATATCCCCTCTGTTATTAACTCCATCGGTTAGAAGAATTATCACCTTGCTCTTTGCTTTTGAATCCTTCAGCCTGTTTACTGCTGTTGCCAGGCCGTTACCTATTGCTGTACCATCCTCAATCATGCCGCTTTGTACCTCTTTGAGAAGATTTATTAAAACTGCATGGTCAGTTGTAAGAGGGCATTGAGTAAAACTTTCACCGCTAAAAACCACAAGGCCGATCCTGTCATATGGTCTTCCTGAAATAAAACGGATAGCGACATCCTTTGATGCTTCAAGCCTGTCAGGTTTGAAATCTCGGGCCAGCATACTTCCTGATATATCCAATGCCAGAACAATATCTATACCTTCAGTTGTCTCATTCTGATATCTGTCAGTTGCCTGTGGACGGGCCAGTACAACGATAAGAAGTGCAACGGCCAGAGTTCGGAATGAGAATAGAATATGACGCAAATAATGCCTGAATGTTTTCCCTGAGCCTTTAAAAGGATTAAGTCCCGGTACTCTTAAAGATGCAGTAGTCTTCTGTTGTTTCAGAATATAGAAGATCACCATGGCCGGTATAACGGCAAGCAGATAAAGGAAGAGCGGGTTTGCAAATGTTATTCCATTCATGATATGTCCTCCTTCTCAACATTTTCCTTTCCATCCTGCTGCACTGTTTGTGCTATATATTTAGTTGCCGACACGAAGTCCCAGGCTTGCTGAAAATGATTTTCATTTTCTGAAGGTTCTGGCTTGTGTTTGGCAAATTTGACAAGGTCGGCAGCAGTCAGGACTACTTTAAGCAGGTTAAAAGTATCGTCTTTTTTAAATCCTGATCTTACCAGCCTGTCAAGAGTTTCTTCTGTAGTCAGCTCAAGTGAATAGACGTCATACCTGTTCTCCAGATACTGGCGCAATATCCCGGTAAGACTGGTATAATATCCTTTCACATCACCCTTTTGCCATAGTTTTTCCTCCCGCAGTTTCTCAAGTTCCCTGAAAGCTATAACATGCGCCGGATCGGGATTAATTACAGGCACAACACCTTCTTTTGTTGCCCTTTTCTTTTTGATATACCTTAATATATACCAGGCTAATCCACCCATAACAACTGCAAGTAATATCCATGGCAATATCTCACCCAGAGTCAGAGGGGCTTTATTGGGTCCGACTATATCAAATATCTTGGCCGTGGTATCAGGAGGTGCAATTTTAACACGCATAACTCTCAGGCGTGCATAATCGGAAAAAAAGCGTTTCACGCCTCCGTCTGTCTTCATCTCTGCATAGACAGGGGGCACCTGATAGAAACCCGAATCGTATGAAGTAATAAGGTATTTCTGTATGATTTTTATATTCCCGTCCTTCTCTTTCAATGTATCTGTTGCGGGTCCGGCAAGTATTTCCACCTTACTGCAGAGGGAATCTTTTAATACCGGTATCATCAGCTGCTGATCGGCTGGCTGATTGACCGTAATTGTATAATTGATCTGATCGCCAAGGTAGATTCTTGTGGAATCGAATGCTGAACTTACACTTACATTCTGGGCATCAGCGGCTACCAGGGCTGCAGCAAAGAGGAATATACTGAAAATTATCTTTTTCATTTTCATTACCTGTTCTCGAACAATTTTACTAGCGGTTTAACATAATCGAGGTCGGTGCGCAGTTCTGTGGAATCAACTCCACATCTTTTGAATGTATTCCTGACTGATTCAATATGTTTAAGCCACCATTCTTCATAGTTTCTGCGGACATATTTTGATGATGTATCTATCCATTCTTCTTCACCGGTTTCCGAATCGGCTACCTTGACAAGGCCGATATCGGGTATAGCTTTTTCAACAGGATCAAATACTTTAAGAGCTACTATATCATGCTTATTTGAAGCTATCCGGAGAGCTTCTTCAAAATCGGGAGCAAAGAAATCAGATATTACAAATGCCGTGCATCTTTTCTTTATTGCATTGGTAAGGAACCTGAGAGGTTCATCAAGACTGGTGCGATTGCTTGTTGCCTTAAAATCGAGAAGCTCCATTATTATTCTCAATATATGTTTTCTCCCCTTCATTGGTGGAATAAATTTTTCCACTTTGTCGGAAAAGAAAATCACACCGATCTTAACATTATGGAATATTGCCGAAAAAGAAAGAACGGCGGCTACCTCCGTCATTATATCCTTTTTATAACTTGTTGCAGTTCCAAAATTACCTGAACCGCTAACGTCAATCAGCAACATTACAGTCAGTTCTCTTTCCTCTTCAAATATCTTAACATACGGATGATTAAACCTGGCCGTAACATTCCAGTCAATACTCCTGATATCGTCGCCATACTGGTACTCCCTTACTTCACTGAAAGCAATTCCACGGCCCTTGAAAGCACTATGATATTCACCTGCAAAAATATGGCGGGTCAGACCTCTGGTCTTTATTTCTATTCTTCTTACTTTCTTTATTAATTCCGTTGCTTCCACTTCTCAGCAATTTATTTTTCCTGTTCTATAGTTACTATGAAGGACCATTGTCCTTCTTTAATCGTAATAATGTAGTTTTTCCCGTTCCGAACTTCTGTCCACCTGTTGTCGCTTTCTCTCCTGTAAAGCCTGTCAAATTCCTCCAGTTTTTGATTTTTTATACTGTAATCACATATCATCCTTTCACTGTAACAGACTGAATTCTTTTTCAGAAAGAACAAAATTGTCTGGTTGTCGAGGTTGTCTGAATATTTAAGATATTTGAACTTGCTGTTTTTAATATCAGCTATATTCATATCCTTACGATTCTCCTGCATATACTTTCTGATCTCACTTTCCCTGAATCCGACAAGATTCTGACTTAATAAAGACGTCCCAAAAGACAAAAAGAGTATAATAAGAGGAAAAATCTTCATAAACCAATTTTATGGAACTTCAACTACATTAAGTATCTCAGAGATTATATGATCCTGGTTTATGTTTTCAGCTTCAGCCTCATATGTCAGACCGATACGATGACGCATTACATCATGACAAATTGTACGTACATCCTCGGGAATCACATATCCCCTTCGCTTAATGAAGGCATAAGCTTTGGCAGCAAGTGAAAGGTTGATAGATGCACGAGGAGAAGCTCCGTAGGAGATCATTCCCGAGAAAGAAGGCAGGCCGTATTTCTCCGGATCACGGCTTGCAAAAACTATATCAAGTATATAATTCTCTATTTTTTCATCCATATATACTTCACGGACTATATTTCTTGCCTTTACAATATCATCCACTTTCAGAACAGCATTTGCAGAGGGGAATTCCTTAGCAAGGTTTTCCCTTATGATTAATTTCTCTTCATCAAGTGACGGATAATCTATAAGTACCTTCAGCATAAACCTGTCAACCTGTGCTTCAGGCAGTGGGTATGTTCCTTCCTGCTCAATCGGGTTCTGAGTAGCCAGTACAAGGAATGGTTCATCGAGTTTGAAAGTAGATTCGCCGATAGTTATCTGGCGTTCCTGCATAGCCTCAAGCAATGCACTCTGAACCTTGGCCGGCGACCTGTTGATTTCATCTGCAAGGATAAAGTTTGCAAAAACGGGGCCTTTTTTTACAATGAATTCTTCTTTCTTCTGGCTGTATATCATCGTCCCTATAAGGTCAGCAGGCAAAAGATCAGGTGTAAACTGTATCCTGCTGAATTTCGCATCTATTATTGATGCAAGTGATTTTATTGCCAGTGTCTTAGCGAGTCCCGGCACACCTTCCAGCAGAATATGACCGTTGGCCAGCAGTCCTATCATTAAACTCTCGGTGAGGTGCTTCTGCCCGATTATCACCTTATTCATCTCCATCCTGATGATGTCGACAAAAGCACTTTCTTTTTCTATTTTTTCATTTAAAACTCGGATATCAGCAGTTTGCTCCATGGTATAATTTTTTAAGTAGCAAATATAATAAAACGTGATTTATTAACGATTTAATCTCATTTTGAAAACAGTTGCAAAAGAAACGCCTTTAGTTCTAAATTGGTGTTAAGGACTGTTAAACTTTTGTTAAAGGTTACCTTCATCACCCTGCGGTAACGTGAGGGGATTCCAATCAAAATTGCCTCTTATGGAGCTCCTGAAAAGCAGGATGGCCACAAGAGGGATAATTGCAACATTAAAATACTGGGGAAGTATAAACTGAAGTACTGCAAACCCTGCAGTAAGATAGAATACAAGTCTGAACCAACCTTTACCACTCCTGTTTATAATAAGCATAACAAAACAGATTATTATGAATGGATTAAGCCATATAATATTAAGATTCCACCTCAATTCAATATGATCGGTAAAAAAATTGAAAAAGATCATTATCACTCCAAGGAGTGAATAAACAAACCATATAACAATATCTAGTACACGGTTTCCTTTTTTACTTTTCACCAGTGTCGAAAGGACAATTATCAATATCATTGCTGCGGAAAAAACAACCCATGGTGTAGTGATCAGATGATGTTTTATCATCGGGACTCCAAAATCCAGGACAGTAACCGGATTCTGTAAAAGAGGCGTCATTTTTCCTGACCTGTTCACAACTGCTTCCGACAATTCCTTTTGCATTTCAACAGGAAGGAACATCCTGTCGCGAAAGAGTGCTTCTTTATCTACAGGTGAACCCAGCAGCAGATCCACACCGAATTTAAGCCAGGGAAAAGGATTCTGGTATTTGGCAATCAGTTTTCTGAAAGTAGGTGGCTTTCGCGTTTCTGAAGGCGGGTAAAGCAAGGTCTTCCCAATCGTTTTCTCAAACAGGTCGCGGATACGCGTGGAACAGTTGTCATATAAAAAGTCATACCTGTAGTTACGGTTTGCCGGTTTCATGTTCTCATTTATCAGAACAAGCAGCTTGTTTGTTTCCTCCGGAGAAAGATTAACTTTCTGTGAGACAACATATCTTTCTTCATAAAAGTATGCCTGAAGAAAAGATTTGTAATTTTCAACATCAAGCATGTAATCAAGCCTGCCTTTGGCAAATTTCCATGCAAAATGCGGCGTACTAAAATCAAATACGCCCCAGTTATATACATTGTCTGTACCATTACTTTTAATTACAACGTGCAGGGCACTGTGTCCGTAAATCGAATATGTTTCCGTACCCGGACCACAGGTTACCAGGTATACCGTTGTATCCTGAGGCTCCTGGGAATACAAATCAGGGAGAATGAAGCCCAGCAATAATATCAAAATGATCAGTCTTTTTCTCATGTGTGAAAATTTATTTAAAGGTTTACAACCCTGTTTCTCATTATAAAGAGACGACTATTCAGTAATTTAACTCAATTTTCCAATCCGGGAATATCTTATTTATCTCATAAATATTCATTTATGTAAACGTAAGAGATTTTTGGCAGAAATAAAAAGACCTTTTTGGTAGCGGATATGATTTTTGTTAGCTTTAACCCCCTGTAGAATACTATTAATTCCTTTTAATATACCTGACATGAAAAAAATTTTCACCCTGGCCCTTGTTGTTTCAACAATTCTTATGACCGGATGCCATAAAGACCGGCCTTTCCCGATTACCGATCTGCACGTTCACCTTAAGGGAGGTTTTACCCTTCAGGATGCAGTTGAAAAATCAAAAAAAGAGAATATCCAGTATGGAATCGCCACTAACTGTGGTATTGGATTCCCGGTCCATACAGATGGACAGATTGACTCTGTTATTCAATCATTTAAAGACTATCCTCAGTTTTTTATGGGGATGCAGGCTGAAGGACGCGAATGGTTAGACATTTTTTCACCGGAATCGCTGAATAAGTTCGATTATATTTTCACCGATGCAATGACCTTTACAGATGCAAAAGGAAGAAGGAACAGGATATGGATACCTGAAGAAACATGGATTGACAATGAACAGGATTTTATGGATTACCTTGTAAACACTATTGTCACAATAATGAATAATGAACCAATAAACATATATGTAAATGCAACATATATACCAGACCAGATGGCAGACAGATATGATTCTTTCTGGACAGATGCGAGAATGGATACTGTTATCCAGGCCGCAAAAAACAATAACATAGCTATTGAGATAAGCAACAGGTACAAAATCCCTTCAGCAAAATTTATTAAGAAAGCAAAAGAAGCTGGTGTTAAATTCACAGTGGGCACAAATAATATTGATGCTAATTTTTCAGGTGCACAGTATGCTCTTGATATGATTAAGGAATGCGGACTTAAACAGAGTGATTTTTACCAGCCGGTAAATAAACGACTTTAATGGGAAGCTTTGATCTTTTAAGGATATTGGAATTTCTCCCGGGCATTGTCCTGGGATTAACAGTGCATGAGTTTTCTCATGCACTTGTTGCTCATATGTGCGGTGACGATACTTCGAAAGAACAGGGACGCATAACCCTTAATCCATTGAAGCATATCGACCTTATGGGCTTCATTCTGATACTTATAGCCGGGTTCGGATGGGCCAAACCCGTGCAGTTTAACGAACAAAAGCTCCATAATCCTAAATATGATATCATGAAAATCGCTGTTGCAGGTCCTGTATCAAATGCATTGCTGGCAATGGTGTTGTCAATAATTTTTTCCGTTCTTGTTTCATCTCATGTTTTGCAGGGGCATAACAGTTCACAAACTATTTATGAGATTTTCATTTACGGGATATATATTAACTGGGGACTTTTCATTTTCAACCTTATTCCCTTACCACCACTCGATGGTTCACATCTCATATACTCACAGCTCAGACGTTATCCTTCATTATATAATGCCTTATACAAATACGGATCCCTTCTTCTTTTCGGACTGATTATCGGGACATTTGTAACAAAGATAGACCTGCTGCCAATCTGGCCTGCAATACAGTTTCTGGGAGAAGGATTCCTTTCACTGGTTGGATACAGGTAAGGTGCAGTGAACAGGATTCAAGGCAGAAACCGTAATGCTGGCTGGTGGCTTTTTCCAAAAAATTTCCGGAGATCATCAGATAACATAATCCTGATCCTCTTGAACCGCATTGCATAAATTCGTACCTTTATGGAAATAAGCAGCTTGTGAAGCTTATTGCCATGATATTGCTCGCAACTATGTGGAAAGCTATGTTTCCGCAGGATGATCCTTATTGTACTGCGAGAATGAGAATGATTATTGAACAGATACGTGGACGCGGAATTACTGATCAGTCTGTAATAGAAGCCATGAAGAAGGTACCCAGGCACAAATTTGTTCCTTCTGAATACATGAACCAGGCTTACAATGATTACCCTCTTCCCATAGGATACGACCAGACTATTTCACAACCCTATATTGTAGCCTGTATGACTGAAGCCGTTAAACCTTTGCCATGGAAGAAAGCCCTGGAAATAGGAACAGGTTCAGGGTACCAGGCTGCCGTATTATCAGAATTGGTTGATACAGTATTTTCTATAGAGATAATAGAGCCACTCGCCGAGGAATCATATGCAAGACTTAAAGTGCTGGGGTATGAAAATGTTGTTGTAAGGTCAGGTGATGGATATCACGGCTGGAAAGAACATGCTCCCTATGATATCATAATTGTTACAGCGGCGCCTGAAGATATTCCCGCCCCGCTCACCGGGCAGCTTGCAGAAAATGGGCTGATGATAATACCGGTAGG
The DNA here is from genome assembly GCA_046706305.1 of Bacteroidales bacterium. Taxonomy (GTDB): domain Bacteria; phylum Bacteroidota; class Bacteroidia; order Bacteroidales; family VadinHA17; genus LD21. The sequence goes on along the minus strand of JBJKPQ010000149.1, from coordinate 1,029 downwards.
AAAAGAGGGTGCCGTGCAGGAACTTGTTTTACTTGAAAAGAAGAACGGGAAAATAGTAAGAACCAGGCTTAATTTCGTCAGGTTCGTTCCATTCAGGCGTTCACATTAATAACAAATAAACAATAATCATGGAATACATTGTTGCTTTGAATATTAAAGACGAATGGGGCGACAAACCCTGTTCTCATCCGGATCTTGAGAAAGAAACCTATGCAGGGGCTTTTCTCATCACTTGGGTTTGCACAACATGTGGAAAGGAATTCACTATAGCGGAGAAACTTGAATTATATCAAGCCAGGAGAAAAATGTCGAAAACAGGAAAAGCCGCAGTACCTAAGTAGATCGTAATAGCTGAACTCTGTAAGAAGAAAAAGAACACTTAAACATGATACCTTAATAAGAAGGATTATTAGATTAATAAAATTAGTCTCATTATTAATAACTCTTACAAATAAACAGATTCAATTTTATGTCTCCTACGGTAAGAAGAAAGGTTATAATATTGTCAATATTCTTGATACTTGTACTTCAGTTGTTTTCATGTATTGCAAACAGGTATCACACCCCACATCCTCAAAATCACATCCGCCGGCCCCTTTACGGTCCTCCTAAACGATAAAACCGCAGACGCAATAAAAGCCAGTTCCGTCAGGTCTAAATAACGACATAAGGTGCCTATCCATTAAAAATTATTATAAATTCGGCTCCGCCAGCTTCTTTGTTTTTCAGGCTGAATGTGAAATTATGGTTTGTCAGGATTTCTCTGATTACAGTCAATCCAATACCCTGTCCGCCTGGTTTGCTGGAAAAAAAAGGAGTAAAGATTTTCTTCCCCGCTTCAGATGTAAGCCCCTTACCTTCATCACTTATTCTAATACGGACAGGTTCGGTATTTACTTCAATTTTTATGTTCCCTCCAGGATTTGAAGCTTCAACTGCATTCTTTAAAATATTTGAGAAGACCTGTTCCATCTGGCTCCTGTCGGCAAAGATTACAGGTGAATTATCAGGGAAACATGTTTCAAGGTT
>JBJKPQ010000148.1:0-4763 GCA_046706305.1 Bacteroidales bacterium | reverse complement strand
ACGAGCCTTCAGGTAACCTCGACTCGGAAAACAAGAATGAATTGCATAAACTATTCTTTAAACTTAGGGATACCTTTGGACAGACAATTGTAATAGTTACTCACGACAGGCAACTGGCATCCATGTCGGACCGGATACTCGAAATAAAGGATGGTATGATTGTAAATGAAGTCAGAAATTCCGGGCAGAATATGATGTGATATGGAAATCCATTTTATTGGATGAAATACTATTTCATATACTAGTTCAGTTTATGTTCCTTCCTGTTTCCCTGAATTCCTGATTTCCCTGCCTGCATCAAAGGTATTGTAAACAGGAACTCGCTTCCGTTACCCTTTTCACTTTTTACCCAGATTTTGCCACCCTGCTTTTCAACAAACTCCTTACATAACTTCAGTCCTAATCCTGTTCCCTGCTCATTCTCCGTCCCGGGCGTTGAGTTTCTTGTTTCAATGCTGAAAAGCTTGTCAATCCTGTCTTTTGGAACTCCTGTTCCTGAATCCTTAACTGATATAATAGTTTTGGCTGGTTCAGATGTAACACTTACTTCCACTTTACCGCCCTTGTGAGTAAATTTCACGGCGTTACTGAGAAGGTTGCGGAGAACAGTATTTGTCATGTTTATATCAGCAACTAAATAAATATCCTCTTCAACTTTTGAATAAATCTTTATATCCTTATTGGCAGCCGATAACTGCAGGTTCTGGATATTTTTGTCTATAATATTCTTCAGGTTAAGTCTTTCAGGGTTTATTAACAATGCTCCTGTCTGGGACCTCGACCAGTCGTGAAGGTTCTGTAGTATGGAATAACCGCTTTTAGCAGATTCGTTTAATATCAGAGTCAGCTTTCTGATACTCTCCTTACTGAGAGTATCGATATTTTCATAAAGAAGCTCTGATGAACCCAGAAGGCTTGTAAAAGGGTTCTTAAGGTCATGAGCGACAATATTAAAAAATTTATCTTTCGTTGCCACAAGATCTTTCAGCTTGGCCTCATTCTCTTTTAAAACACGGGCTGCCTCCCGTTCCGATTCTTCCAGTCTTATGTAGGAGATGCCATATGCAAGGTCTTCTGCAAGATCGGAAAGAAGTTCTATCTCATTGTCAAGAAAAGCATCTGGTTCCTTCGAATAGATAGCCATAGCTCCAAGAGATTTTCCTTCAAAAACAAGAGGTAATACGAGTGATGACTCATAGCCTCTTGCCAGTGCATCTTCTCTCCATGGTGCAAAATTGGGATCGGTCCTCATATTTTTACATACTGCCGGCCGCCCTGTTTTTATTGCAGTGCCTGTCGGTCCTCTTCCACGATCACTATCGTCCCATGTTATATTCATTCTATTAATATATCCCTTGTCGAATCCATAAAAGGCCATAGGTGTTACACTTTTTGCATTATCATTATTGGCAAATCCTATCCAGATCATGGAGTAGCCACAGTCTTCAACTATTAACCTGCACACTTCGTTCAGGTATTTCTTTTCATTATGAGAATGCATCATAACCTGGCTGCTCTTATTATGGGCATCAAGTGTGTTGTTCAGTCTTATTAGTTCTTCCTGGGCCTGTTTTGTCTCTGTAATATCAATTGATGAAGAAAGATATGAAGGCTCATTCATGAAAGTTATTCGCGTTATTGAAGTCAAAACCCAGAAAGGTGTTCCATCCTTTTTTCTGACCTTTACTTCAAGACTATCGATGCTTCTGTTTTCCTCCAGTGCTGATGCAATCGACCGGCGGTCTTCAGGATTATAGAAAATGTCATAAATTTCTTTACCTGCCAGCTCGCCTTTTGCAAATCCAAATGCTTTTTCATAAGCTTCATTAACATAAGTTACAGAAGGTTCGCTGATCTTGCTTATAAGGATTAGTACAGGGACAGATTCTGCGATGGTTCTGAAGCGGTTTTCACTTTGTATCAGACTCTCTTCAGCTTTTTTCAGCATGGTAATATTCTCAACCAATGACATCACTGAACTCATCCTTCCGTTTTCATCGAGGAGAACCGAATTATACCAGACACAATATATGATTTCCCTGTTTCTGTTATAATTTCTGTTCTGCGAGACTACCTTTAATTCTTTACCACTTGTCAGCCTTTCCATCGTTTTTCCAACAATAGTCGCATCTTCCTCATAGATAATATCAAGTGAGTCAATACGCGTTCCGATAACTTCCTCTTTACTGAGTCCAAATATTTTCTCAGCTTCATCTGACCATTGAACCACATTGAAGTTTTTATCCCATTCAACAACTCCCAACGGAGAGTTCTCGAGATGATATTTTAACCTTAATTCACTTTCCCTGATTAAATTTTCTGCTTTTTTCTTCTCAGTGATATCAGTTGCATGCGAGATATATTGAATGACATTATTATTATGGTCAAATACAGGATAGAATGTCATATCATAAATTAGCCCATTGGAATTAAATTGAAACTTAACAGGTTTCTTCTTATTTACTAATTCTGAAACCTGTGCTTTTCTTTTTTTGTGTAAAGAGGCAGGTAATAAATCGTAAATGGATCTGCCTTCTAATCCGGGAACGCCATTGTTAAGCTGAAGGTTAGCTGCGTTGTTGGCAGTGATGATTTTACCCTCCAGGTCAATTAGTATCAACATCTCATTTACACCGTTAAATACGGCTGATAACTGCTCCCTGCTTTCATATAAAGCTTCTTCATACAGTCGTCGTTTGGAGTCTACCTTATTAATAGACCTGGCAGTCAGGAAGATCAGGATCAGAAAACAGATTACATACAGAACTGCCACAAGAACAATTCCTTTTTCCGATTCAAATACCCCTGCCCTTTCACCCAGGGCACTGAACCATCCGACTATAATAGGCAAAATCATGAGGGCCGGTAAAAGTTGTCTTGAAACAACCCCTCCTGTATTTGACGGATTAAATAGTTTTAATAACAGGGGATGAGGCCTCAACATGAGAGAGGCAATGCCAAGTGCTGAAAAAGCAATACCTGCGTTCAAAGCAACCCTGGCATTTCCAAAGGTAAATACTGTTTCTACTCCAATGATGTAACTGACAATGATATAATAGCTTACAATAAAAAACGGAATAGAAATAATATGTGCTATGCCGGTCATCTTTTCATTGTCCGGCAGATAGAGAAAAAGAATTAAAGCAACAAGCAGGAAATTAAATGCCGATAAAAATGGCATGATAAATTCAGTTGAGTAGATGTTTTCCAATGCTGGAACGGTTGTCATTGAAATTACCGGTAAAAACCCGGAGGACATAAAATACCCGTAAATAGTTATCACGCTTATACCTCCTACAAAAACTGCAAAAACAGCCGCAATACTTTTTCTCAACAGTGGATGTATCCCGGAGTACATAATAAGCAATGCCACAGCAGTAAAAATGAAACATAATGCTGAATTTATCTTCATCGGTACCCAGTTAGGGCTTATGCTTCTGAAAACAGGTATGTCAAATCCCCAGCCTGCCAGGTCGAAAATGCTCAGCATTAGTACGATAAAAAGAGATATCCGGACTATTGTTTTAAACTTGCCCGTCAATCCCGGTAATAAACTGGTCGTTGTAGACATCTTTTCGGGGTTTTCGGAATTTTATTCATTAAGCATTCCTAAATTATGCAAAATATCATGAATAAAGGAAATATATTTAATTTTAACACCCCAAATCAGTGAAATGAAAATGAAAAGATCAGAACTGAAGGAGTTTCTTGATGAAAAGGCGGAACTGTTTAACAGGCCTTCTTTTATTGAACTTGATCCGATAAGCATACCGCATCGTTTCACTAAAAAAGAAGATATTGAAATAGCAGGTTTCCTGGCCGCCACAATTGCCTGGGGAAACCGCAAGATGATACTGAGAAATGCCAACCGGATGATGGAACTGCTCGATTATTCGCCTTATGATTACATTCTCAATGCCGGTAATGAGGATTTTGAATTAATTGAGAGTTTTGTCCACAGGACATTCAATTCGACAGACCTTGTGTACTTCCTTAAGGCCCTTCAGAATATATACAGGAACAGGGGAGGCCTTGAGAATATTTTCGTTACATATCAATCACCCGGGTCCCTTCAGCCGGCTATCCATGAGTTCCATAAGATATTTTTTGAACTCCCGCATGAAAAAAGAACAGAAAGACATGTATCAGATCCTTTTAAAGGGTCAGCTGCCAAGAAACTCAACATGTACCTGAGATGGATGGTTCGAAACGATGACAGGGGAGTCGATTTTGGGCTCTGGAATTCAATATCTCCGTCGATTTTATCCTGTCCGCTTGACGTGCATTCGGGTAATGTGGCCAGGAGCCTGGGCCTTCTTAAACGTAAACAGAATGATGCTAAGGCAGTATTGGAACTCGACTCTGTTCTCAGAAGCTTTGATGCCGGCGATCCGGTCAGGTACGATTTTGCCTTGTTTGGTCTCGGAGCTATTGAAGGATTCTAGTTCATCAGCCTGTACTCATTGGGAGTAAGACCTGTACTCTTCTTAAACATCCTTGTAAAATGCTGTGGATGCTTAAAACCTAATTCAAATGCAATTTCACTGATTGACTTTTCAGTGTCAAATATTTTTTCTTTTGCCGTATCAATCAGCTTAAATTGTATATGTTCCTGTGCCGATTTCCCTGTTTCCTTTTTCAGAAGATCCCCAAGGTAATTCGGAGATATAAATAATTTATCAGCACAGTAGCGAACAGATGGTAATCCCAGTTCAAATGGTTCCTCCGAAGAAAAATAATCGTTAAGAATTTTTTCAAACCTG
>JBJKPQ010000147.1:0-48418 GCA_046706305.1 Bacteroidales bacterium | reverse complement strand
GATGAAGAGAGGGCACTTGAAATCCTGGAAAAAATTTTCATAAAAGGCCGGAATGCATCATCCGAAATTGTTGAAGCAGCTGTAAAAGACAGCTGGAAACGCCTATTATCTTAATCGATGGAGACTGAGTTCAGGAATATCTCAAAGGAAAAGGCAGATAATGAAGCAATTGCTGTTTTTGCGGAAAACCTACGTCAATTGCTTTTAGGATCACCGCTTGGGGAAACGAAGGTACTTGCCATAGATCCGGGTTACCGTACAGGCTGCAAAGTTGTCTGTCTGGACAAACAGGGAAACCTGTTGCATAACGAAACGATATATCCGCATCCGCCACAGAATGAGACAGCTCTTTCCATCAAAAAGGTACTTTCGCTGGTTAATGCATATAAGACAGAAGCTATTGCCATAGGTAACGGGACAGCAAGCAGGGAGACTGAAGATATTATAAAGTATATTAAATTCGACAGGGATATACAGGTGTTCGTCGTGAGTGAGGCAGGCGCTTCAGTTTATTCCGCATCAAAAACAGCCCGTGAAGAATTTCCTGATTATGATGTTACAGTAAGAGGATCAGTTTCAATAGGAAGAAGACTGATGGATCCTCTTGCCGAGCTTGTTAAGATAGACCCAAAATCTATTGGTGTGGGTCAGTACCAGCACGATGTAGATCAGGGTAAACTTCAGAAATCGCTCGATGAAGTAGTTATTAGCTGTGTTAATGCCGTAGGTGTGGAAGTAAATACGGCAAGTAAGCATCTCCTTACTTATGTTTCAGGGCTTGGTCCGCAACTGGCGCAGAATATTATAGATTACCGTGCGGAAAACGGACCTTTTGCATCAAGGAAGGACCTTCTGAATGTCAAAAGGATGGGAGATAAGGCCTTTGAACAGAGTGCCGGTTTCCTGAGGATAAGAAATGCGGTGAATCCGCTTGACAGCAGTGCTGTTCATCCCGAGAGCTATCATGTGGTGGAACAGATGTCTAAGGATCTTGGCTGTGATGTTAAACAGCTGATGACCGACGAGAATAAAAGAAAAGCAATAAAGCTTGATAAATATGTTACCAGTGTAACTGGTCTGCCAACGCTGAAGGATATAATACAGGAACTTGCAAAACCAGGACGGGATCCAAGGTCCAGGATAAAGGAATTCAGCTTTGCGGATATACATACCATGGAAGATCTCGTTCAGGGTATGGTGGTACCTGGTATTGTAACGAATATAACTAAATTCGGAGCTTTTGTCGATATTGGGATAAAACAGGACGGCCTGGTACATATTTCGAACATGAGCGACAAATATGTATCAGATCCGTCAACTGTTGTTAAGCTTCATCAGCATGTTATGGTGAAAGTGATTGCCGTGGATATAGAAAGGAAAAGGATCCAGCTTTCAATGAAGGGAGTTAAACCCCCGGTTTAAACCTTATTTCCCCGGATTTAACTTTTTTTTCCCTGGGTTTAAACCCGGGGCTATTCTCCTATATTCAATCTTCCTGCTTGTGTTTGACAGCTGGCTTTTCTCCTGTCCGTTTATTTTTATTTCCATGTTTACGTCTTCCCAGAGGATACCATATTCTATCTGCTTGTCGGTTAGAGATAACCATAACGTTCCCCAGTAGTTGCTTCTCCCTTTCATCTGCATGAAGTCGGCTTTGATCTCAAGTGGATTATCCATTGTAATAAACTCAATAACGGCACAAACTTTATTGTTCATCGTGGAAATGCCTGTCCAGGTAAGCCTGATATCCTTGTTTTCAAAGCTGCCAAGACCGTCGAGGTTGAGTTTCCCGTTTATGCTTTTTGCACTGAATGGTACATTGAGCTCCAGTGAATCGTAGTATGCCCATCCGAAAGCTTCAAAAGTGAGCACATCCCACACAAGGTTTCTGGCAAACATACCCGTTGTCGGTGGAAATTTCTTGAAGGCTTCAAGGTTAAGATAATCATCAGTCGGTCCGTAAGTCATGCCTTCCATGTATTCTTGTCTTGTTCCCTTCGGAAAAGGCTGGTCCGGTTTCTGAGCCTGTGAAATAGTTACATCATTCCATCTTACCTTCTGATCGGGGAGACCCCGGGTATAGGTACCTTTTACCTGCATCTTGTTCACGAAATTGCCTAGGATATCGTGATTATAATAGTCTGCAATCATCACATAACTGTACGGATGTGGTTCCGATAGTTTAAGGCCTGAAGGTAATTTTCTGAGTGAGAGCCAGTATTTGGCAGATTTTTTCTGTGCACAGGCTGGTGACAGTATAAATAGCAGGGCTACCATTACGGTAAAAACCTCTATTAAAACTTTTGAACGGGTGTCTGTAATTGTTTTCATTGGAGTTAATTTTTAATTATGATGTAAAATTCCATCATTTACATTACACACTAAAAACTAATCTGCCCAATGGTAATAAAATGTGACTGATTAGGGGGAATAAGGGTCTGAACGGGAAAAAGAGGTTGTCTCAAAAGGACACCTTCTTTTTTTATCTTTTCATTTGTCTGCGCCGAGCTCCTCGCTTCGCTTCGTCGGTTCTTTTTGTTCGTCCAAAAATAGCCGAGCAATAACAATATATTAATTCACGCCATTTTCGGGTTGTCAGCGCACTAACTAAAGTTTTATATTGTTGATAATTAGTGAAAAGAAGAGGCCGTCTCCATTACTTATGATACGGCCTCTTACATTAAACCAATCTGTGATGATAATTAGTTGAGTCGTGTCTGGCCATCCATTTTTTCTTTTCTTATCTGGCGGTTAGCCCTGTTCTGTTCACGTTTGATTTTTCTTGCTTCCTTAGGTGTAACAGTACCGTCGGCTTTAGCGATCCTTTTCTGGTTCTGAATGTGCTTCTGCTGTCTTTCAAGCTTCATAGTTTCCTGGCGAGTCAGCTGTCCGCTCTGTGCACCGCGCATTATTCTCGATTGTTGTGCGACCTGTCTTGAGGCAACACTCCTGTTGGCTCCTCTCTGAGCACTTGCCAGCCCTGCTGACACAAAGAACAGGATAACTGTAATAAAAATTATTCTTTTCATCTCTTTCTGTTTTTTTGGTTCTTTAACTCTTTGATGGATTTTTCCCTGAGTGGTTTAATTTGCCTGTAAAAAAAAGCAGGGACGTTGCATACAACGTCCCTGCTAATAAATATAACTTGATAATATAAATTTCTCAGAAAGGTCTGCGGGCACTCTGAATATCTTCCAGAATTGGCTTGGCAGGTATTTTACCGTCACGCATAGCAGCATTATATACAAATGATGCTGTTATTATTGCGTTTTGTTTCAGATCGCTCATAACAAGCCTGTCATATGTGTCCATAACCGTATGATAACCACGACCATACTCAATCTCATCCTGTATAAACTGGAAACCGGGGAGACCTACCCTGTCGAATGAAAGGTGATCGGTACCGGATGTATTTCTTATAGCCAGTGTTGAGCATCCCATACCGGCGAATGGAGCGAGCCATTGTTCAAATATAGGCCTTACCATTTCATTTTCCTGCAGGTAAACGCCCCTGTAACGTCCCGATCCGTTATCCATGTTGAAGTAAACATCAAAATTGTCATAACCGGCTTTATGTTTATGCGTCTGCGGATCTTCAAGGTATTTCTGTACATAGCCGGATGAGCCATAAAGTCCTTGTTCTTCTCCTCCCCACAGGGCAATTCTTATAGTTCTTCTTGGTTGAATATTAAGGCTTTTTAGTATCCTCAGTGCTTCAAGCATGACGATACAGCCTGAAGCATTGTCGGCAGCTCCGGTGCCTCCGTGCCAGGAATCGATATGAGCCCCGATAAGTACTACCTGATCTTTAAGTGACTTGTCTGTACCTGGTATTTCACCGATAACATTATAAACGGCCGGACTGTCGAAGAATTTATTTTTTATATCAATTTCCATTTCAACCGGTACCTTATGTTCGATAAGTCGTTTCATCCTGCCATAGTCTTCAACAGGGAGGTTTAACTCAGGTATGGGCTCCTTGTCGCCGGCTTTATAGTTAGCACCATTTGATCTTGGTACATTGAAAATACCAGAATTGTTTATTATAACAGCCACACCTTCATTCATAAGCATTTCGCTTATTTTTTGCCTGAGAGCTCTCATTGCCCTGTATGCAGCAAAATCAAAATTGCGTCTTCCTGCGGACGAAACGGGATCCATGGAGAGTTCCTTAAGCTGCTCATCTGTATATCGTGTCGCAAGTGGTTCAAAACTTGGTGAATATGTTGCATCCGACGGCATCATAACTATCTTACCTGTCAGTTTGCCTTTATACTTATCAAGGTCTCCTTCATTTTTAACATCAAGAAGAACAACTTCAGATTTGACTAGCCCGTTTGTACTTCCAGTCCATGCAACAGGATTACAGGCAAAGTTAGCATAGTATGGAGCAGTCATGGCAGCGTAGGTCTTAATATTATCCCATCCGCCTCTGCTAAAGTCCCTGGCCTCCTCAATCCTTACATTCTGCAGTCCGTAGTCCTCCATGGTTTTTTTTGCCCATTCTGCTCCACGGTTAAAGCCGGTTGATGCAGTCAGTCTGGGACCAACATAGTCAGTAAGCCAAAAGGCCAGGTCTTCAATTTTTGAGTTTTTAAGTCCTTCCTGTTTGATCTTGTAGATCATGTTAAGATCAACATTTTCTGTCTGTGACAATAGCCACAATGGCAGAAAAAGGAATAACATTAGAGTCGTCGAAAATTTCTTCATTTTCATTTTTTGGTTTTAGGTTAATTTTTGGATATACCAAATGTAGAAAATGAATTGAATAATGAAGGGCTTATATTGTTATTTAACAATAATTAACGTTGCTCATAACCTCAATGGAAGCCAATATTGGAACATGTTGAGATGAAAAATGATTTATCTGTTCCTTAGGTCATTTTCCTACCATACTTGCCAAAACCGGGTTCAAGATGCAATTTCTGACGGAATTCTTCTGCTTTCATAACCTTTCTACCATTAGCCTGGGCCAGCTCATGTATTCTCTTCAACAGATCAATATTCCTGGCCAGTATGGTACGTTCAGCATCGAACCAGATATTATCCTCCAGGCCAATCCTGACTCCTCCGCCAATAGCAATAGATACGGAGTTCATCTTCAACTGGTCCTCACCGATACCTGCAAGGCTCCAGTATGAATTCTCAGGCAAATCCTTTATCATAAGTCCCGCGTAAAGAATATCTGCGTGTGCGCATGCTATGTTGCCAAGTAGAAGGTTGAAGTAATATGGAGGGGATAATAAATTCTTTTTGATGAGGTACTTGGCATAATTTATCATTCCGGCATCAAAGGCTTCAAGCTCGGGAACTATCCCGAGATTTTTCATTTTTTCAGCGAGCGCCATAATCATATCAGGTGAATTGATGCTGGCAATTTTATTGAAATTAAGTGAACTTAAAGTCAGACTTCCAAGGTCCGGTTTAAGATGACCTTCAAGTTCGAGAGCCTCAGATCGTTCCTCGAATTTGAAGAATGTCCGTCCACTCAAAGAAACACATACTACGAGATCAGGAGCGAATTTCCTTATTCCCTCGATAATCTCGGCATAAATTTTCTTTTCATATGAAGGGCTGCCGTTTGCAGGATTCCTGGCATGCAGATGTACTTTTGTTATTCCCAGTTCCCAGGCCTTGTGAATATCTTCTATGATCTCATTTGGTGTAACAGGCACATATGGTGTCATTCCTTTTGTCGGGATCATACCCGTAGGGGTAAAATCAATTATTAAATTTTCCTGCATATTTATAATATAAGTTGGTTATAAATCAGTATGATCTCAGGTTGAACCTCATTTTTATTTTCCTGAATATCTCTATGTCCAGAATGAGTTTCAGGTTTTTGGCATTCAGTTTTTCTTTATATCGAATAGCAGAGGAATTCAGTAAAGAACTAATGCTGTAGATCTTGTCTATGCCCATCTCTTTAAGTATTTCATAGCTCTTAAACCGAAGATAGGGGGCCAGGTTCCTTCCTCTGTATGCTTTCAGCGTGTACATATAGGTAAGGTATGCCTCATCATGTTTCAGCTTCATCTTTTTTGACATGAATTCACATTCAGCAAAGTTTATAAACATAAAGGAGGCAAGATCACCCCTGAACCTGAGGCCCAGGCATTTTGTATCATCACTGAAATAAGACAGCAGTCCTTCTTTTGAATATGATCCCATTTCTTCCCGGATCGTTTTTATATCATCTGGTCCAATGAATCCTGCAGTATAATCCGATATATTACCCTTGATCTCAGGTTCAGGTGTTGGATTCATACCTTCACGTACCCAGTAATAAGGAACTATCTTTATCCCTATCCTTGCAAGCAGGTGCCTGAATGATTCCAGGACTAGCCCATATTTGAATTTATTTACAATTTTACCTGACAGCGAGGGGTTTTTCATTTTTTCGGATGTGGCAGCCATTATAAGATTTATTAAATACAGAAATTATCATAGTTTGATTGTCTTCACAACTAATTTATCTAAAGTTAATTAAGTATCTTTTCTTTACCTGTTTTTAAGCCTTTTGCTTATAATTAATATATCCTCCAATACTCATTTTAATAACGGATAAAAATTATTTATGCCATCAGAATATTCAATTCCGGGATTTCCCACAGTGAAGTAAATATAATACAAGTGTTATTACAATATCATTGGAGTCAGAAATATTTTTTTCAAAAATATTTTCGCTGTTATGTTTATTAACTCATTCTTGGGATTCTAACCTTACTCATTTATCTTTTATCTTTTATCTTTGAGCATGATTTATCCTGAAAATTTTGAAAGCAAAATTGGTTTTGACAGGATCAGGAATATCCTGGCAGATTATTGTCTCAGTTCCATGGGAAAGGAAAGGGTTGAGAAAACAGGGTTCACCGGTGACTATGACCTGCTGGTTCGGCATCTGTCACTGACCTGGGAATTTCAACAACTACTGAAGTTCGGAGATCAGTTTCCTTCAGAGAACTATTTCAGTATAACAGCCTGTCTTAATAAGATCAGGATACAGGGCACCTTCCCTGAAGTATCTGAGGTTTTTGACCTCCGGCGCTCTCTTGATACAGTTCGTTCAATCCTTGCATTTTTCAGGGGTAAAAACACAGCAGGCTATACCGCTTTGCGTGAACTTTGCGGTACAGTTAAGACATATCCTTATGTACTAGATACTATCGACAGGATTATAGACAGGAAAGGTATAGTAAAGGACAACGCTTCAACCCGTCTGAAAGAGATAAGGGATGAGTTATCTTCAAAAAACATACAGGTATCAAGGCGTCTTCATGCCATTCTTAAACAGGCGCAATCGGAAGGCATTGTTGAACCAGACAGCGGGGTATCTGTAAGAAACGGGAGAGGAGTTATCCCGGTAAGTGCTTATGATAAAAGAAAGATAAAAGGATTAATTCACGATCAGTCGGCTACTGGTAAAACTGTTTTTATTGAGCCGGAAGAGATCGTTGAACTGAATAATAATATCGTTGAACTTGAATATGAAGAGAAAAGGGAGATAGTTAAAATTCTGACAATGCTGGCTGATAATATCAGGCCATATATAGACGAATTGCTGGAATCAGATGTTTTCCTTGCCGAAATAGATTTTATAAGGGCTAAAGCGCTTCTTGGTAATCGCCTGGGATCTATAAAACCTGTAGTAATTGATCAGCCTCATATTTCATGGAAGCATGCGGTACATCCTCTTCTGTTCATTGCATTCGAAAAAACTCCGGGCAGACATGTGGTGCCGCTTGATATCGAGCTTAATGAGAAAAACAGGATACTGCTTATTTCGGGCCCTAATGCCGGTGGAAAGTCGGTATGTCTTAAAACAGTCGGATTACTTCAGTACATGCTACAGTGTGGTCTTACAATACCTGCTTCTGAAGGAACCGAAGCTGGGGTATTCCGCAAGATTCTTATTGATATAGGTGATGAACAGAGTATCGATAATGATTTGAGCACATACAGTTCACATCTTCTTAATATGAAACACTTTGTGAAGAATGGTGATAACAGGACTCTCATTCTTATCGATGAATTCGGAACAGGCACCGAACCCATGCTGGGAGGCGCGATTGCAGAAGCTATTCTTGGTGAGATAAATCACCTGGGTGTTTTTGGTGTAATAACTACTCATTATACTAACCTTAAGAATTTTGCTTCTTTGAATGAAGGCATAATTAATGGGGCCATGGCTTTTGATAACCATCTGATGCAGCCATTGTTTCAGCTCACGATAGGCAAGCCGGGCAGTTCGTTTGCCTTTGAGATAGCAAAAAAAATCGGGCTTCCCGATGATATTCTTCATACAGCCTCACAAAAGGCTGGCGTTGAGAATATAAATTACGACAGGCACCTTAAAGATATTGCACGCGATAAAAGATACTGGGAAAGTAAGAGACAGAAGATCAGATTACAGGAAAAGAAACTCCTTGAACTTATCGACGAATACGAGAAAGAATTGTCAGGAGCAAAAACACTCAGGAAAGAAATTATTACAAAAGCCAAAAATGAAGCAGAGGATCTGTTGAAGGCATCTAACAGGGTTATTGAAAATACCATCAGGCAGATTAAAGAATCACAGGCTGAAAAAGAAAAAACACGCGATCTGCGGCAGGAACTTGAGGATTTCAGGAATGTTGTCAGTGAAGATATTAACGAGGATATAACTCCTTCTGACAAAAAGGCGGAAGCACTGGCCATGAAGGCCGGCAGGCTTAGGATAAAACCAGTAAAAACTGAACCGGAAACAAAAACGGAAACCCATACAAAAGGTCCCTTCAAGCCCGGGGATGCTGTGAGAATGAAAGATACTCAGGCGGCTGGAGAAATAGTTTCTGTTAAAGGGAATAAAGTGCAGGTGGAAACAGGAAGTCTGATAATATTTGTTGAAGCCGATAAGATTGAGAGAATATCTGTAGCTGAGCTAAGGAAAAACATAAGGTCAAATCCTATCTACAGGGAGAATGATCAGGGTTTAGTGCAGAGAAACTTAAACTTCAGTCCTGAGATAGATATCCGGGGGGTGAGGGGTGAAGAGGCTGTAAACAGGGTAAGGGAACTGATCGATAATGCCCTGATAGTGCAGCACAGGCATCTCAGGATACTCCATGGCAAGGGTAATGGGATACTCCGGGAACTGATCAGACAATATCTTGATACTGTAGATGTTGTTAAATCATTTCACGATGAGCATGTGGAATTCGGCGGATCGGGAATAACAGTTGTCGAAATGGATTTCTGACTTGTAATACCTTTATACTATCCGAAGTTAAAATGTTTTTTGACAGGACTTTTTACCTGCCATGTGCATTTAAGGCCTTCAGGGAAAACCACAAAATCGCCTTTCCCGAAGCTGACAGGACTGCCTTCATCCGGTATTACGGTTACCTCGCCTTCAAGGATATAACAAGTCTCTTTTTCATCATATTCCCATGTGAATTCCGAAACCTCTTTTTCCCATACAGGCCAGGCTCTGACCTCCAGTCTTCGGAGCTTTTCCTCAGTAGGTTTTTCTACCGTTATCATGTTTAATTAATTTTGAATGCCATACTAATTTACGAAATATGCCCCGTTATCAATTATTAAAACTGTATAAAAACTTGTATTATTGTAGTTGAATAGTGATAAATCAAAAAAATGTATTTTCATTTCTGCCTGTGTCCGTTGATAAATGAAAGGGAAATAATTTTTAATCACT
Organism: Bacteroidales bacterium; assembly: GCA_046706305.1. Classification (GTDB taxonomy): domain Bacteria; phylum Bacteroidota; class Bacteroidia; order Bacteroidales; family VadinHA17; genus LD21. The sequence goes on along the minus strand of JBJKPQ010000147.1, from coordinate 38,724 downwards.
GCTACTATCATCAGTTCGACCCTCATCAAATTATTAAACTATAAAACTATGAAAAACAGATTATTATTCTCGTTGTTTGTATTGTTTCTGTTTATTGTGTCTGCTTGTACGGGGAACAGTAAATCAAATGTTCAGAATGACTCTGATAAAAGTGTTCAGCCACGCCAGGAATGGGCCATCGTTATTCATGGAGGAGCCGGTGTAATAACACGCGACATGATGACACCTGAAATGGATAGTACCTACAGGGCAGCATTGAGTGAAGCTCTCACAACCGGACGTAAAATACTTGCCGGGGGCGGGACTGCACTCGATGCGGTTGAGAAAACTATAAATGTGATGGAAAATAATCCCTTATTCAATGCAGGTAAAGGTGCTGTGTTTACACATGAGGGACGCAATGAAATGGATGCTTCCATAATGGACGGATCGGAACTGAATGCCGGTGCGGTGGCATGTGTCACAGACATAAAAAACCCGATTACAGCAGCCCGCTGTGTAATGACTAATTCACCTCATGTGCTTTTGTCAGGAGCAGGGGCTTCAGAGTTTGCAAAAGAACAGGGACTTGAAATCGTTCCTCCCTCATATTTTTATACTGAAAAAAGGTACAGGGAACTACAGGCAATGCTTAAGAAGGACAAGCATGGCACAGTGGGATGCTGTGCACTGGACAAATACGGTAACCTTGCTGCCGGTACATCAACCGGCGGTATGACAGATAAGAGATATAACAGGATTGGTGATTCTCCTATTATCGGAGCCGGTACATATGCCAATAACAAAACATGCGCCGTATCATGTACAGGCCATGGTGAGTATTTTATACGCTGGACTGTAGCTCATGATATTTCAGCTCTTATGGAATATAAGGGAATGTCGGTGAAAGATGCATCCGATCTTGTGGTCAATGATAAACTTGTTAAGGCCGGGGGCAGCGGTGGTGTTATTTGTCTCGATAAATACGGGAACATTGCTATGCCGTTTAATTCAGAGGGGATGTTCAGAGGATATGCCTCAGCCGATGGCAAAGAAGGTGTCTTTGTTTATAACGATGAAGGGACAGACTAAGTACGGGTATAATTTGTCCGGATTTATTTATTGAATTATAAGCTTTCCCAGCACCGAGGTGATCCTTATGAGTGAATTGGTTTGTTTATTACTGCCAGCAACCCCTGTAATTGTTGTGATAGTATTATTTCTCGTTTTCTTAATCCCCGGTTCATTATCAAAGGCAAATTCCACCATATTATTGCTGACAGATATATCTGTCCTGAAAGAAATACCTTTTTCAGTTGTAATTGATACCGGGGTGTGGTTGGCTGTAATTTGCACATTGCTGAAGTTCTTATTCAGATGTGACACATTTATTGATCCGAATACACTGCTGGATGACATCAACCATCCCAGCGAAGCAATATTAAATGAGGAATATGTACTTTCTGACTGAAGGTTTTCAATATTGCCAATATCATAATGATCTGACTTTGAACTGACCACTAACGAGTGTACTCTGTCAATATTGATTTTTGAGAACTCTGATCCCATCAGTAAAGCCTGTACATCACCTATTTTAACTGACTGACAGTTTCTTATACTAACTGACAACCAGTCGGCTCTGCTGATTTCCACATCTGTATGGAAAACATTCACTGTATTAATTGGTTTGATATTTCCTCTTGACAGGTTTTTCATTATAAGCAGGCCCTGGGATAGTCTGGTGTTAACATACCCGGAGCAATCTTCCACTGTTATATTTCCAAAAGCATTATTCAGGTAAAGATTTGTATAGACAGGTACCTGTATAGTATAATCGACACTAAAGCCTTTTCTTCCCTTACTGTACCTGGGGGTGAAAAAATCTTTATTATATGCTGTAGCTACCGAAACGGAATCATTATTGCTTGTTAAATTGAAATCTATCAGGCCCAGGCTCTCTGATGCCAGGTTGTTATCATCCTGATCGATGTTAATTGTGGCGCATATGAGCATTGAATCTGTTTTTGAAGTTACTATGTTAATATCGCCATATTTATTTGAGACTGCCAGCTTTACTCCTTTACGGGCCGGAAATGATTTTTTTAGATTACATCCTTTTTCCTGTGCTGTAAGAGATGTTCCGGATAATATCCACAGTATTAAAACTGGTATGGCTGATAGCAATTTCATCTGCAAAATGTTTTTGTGAAACTTAATTTTCTTTATCTGTTATAAAGACTGGTTTCATTTTACAGTGCTGCAAAAAAAAGACGGGAATGTTTAATCATTCCCGTCATATTTTTATCAATTTAAGGAAAATTAACTAGTATAATCTGACTGATCCGTAAGATGCAACAATATGAACAGTTGATTCCGGGGACTCTTCTTTGCCGATAACACCTGAAACCTCGGTGGAATTGTTCTCTACAATTCTCCTGTGGTTTCTGAAGTTATCTTCGTTGTATTTAAGTCCTCCATAAGATACTTTGGCATCGAGTTTATAATCTGCAGATTCATCAATACCCAGTTTTACGCCCATATATTTTGTCTCAACGTCCACAGATTCAAATCCCGTTGGAATCCTGTCAACATTAAGCGAACCGTAACTTCCGTTATATTCGAGTTTCTTATTAAGTGTACCTATTGTAACACCTGTATAACCATTATCAATTACAAGATTATTTATTTCATCTATCCTCAGGTTGTCATACTTGCTTTCACTTACAACGGAACTTGCTTCACCTATTGATATTTTTGAATACTTGCTGTCAAGAAGAAGTGCCTGACATTTATCTATTTCCATGTTACCGCAATACCTTATTGTCATATTCAGCCATCCGGCATCATCAATTGTTCCTTTGCCATAAGCCAGGTAGATTGCATTTAATGGCTTGATGTTGCCTCTTGATAACCTGGAGGCAGTGAGGTTTCCATATTTAATATCAAGATTGACAAGCCCTTTTAATTCATCAAGGTCAGTATTACCGTACTTATTTGTCAGGTTGAGAGCCGTTATGGCAGGCATTTTAACATTATAGTCGATACTGAATTTTTTGCTGCCTGATCCCCAGCCTGAGAAATTGAATTTACTGTCAATAACTGTTTTTGCCGAGATATTATCACCATTCTGGTTGAATTGAACATCGATATAGTCGAGAAGTTTTTCAGCTCTTTCCCTGTTTGACATATCAATTGTAACCTTTACATCAATGACGACCTGGTTCTTATCCCATGTTTCCACCACAATATCACCGTATTTATTGTCGAGGTTGAGTGTGGTGTTTGCTCCTGCAGTATACTCTTCGTGATACTTTTTTGATACTTCCTGCGCAAACAAAGACGATGAAAAGATCAGGAGAGCAGCAAAGAGGAGCGTACCCTGTTTATAGATTGGTTTTTCCATTATTATTCTTATTAGTGTTTTCATTTTTAATAGACTGGAGTTGTTTAAGTATATAATTCATAACATCCAGTTTAGTCTGGTAATGTTCAATCATAGCGTTGATGATACGTTCATCATTAGGATTGGCCTTTAATTCTTTCTGAAGTGATACATAAACAGAATCCATGCTTTGCATTTCCTGGAGAAGCATTTCTTTCTGTTGGGGGTTGTTTTTAAGGTCGATATTTACAATCTCGTCTTCTACCATGTTAACCTGGTGGACATAATAATTTTCAACTTCCTTGTACTGGGGTGAAACCTGTCCAAGAGTCATCCTGTTGTTATCTTTGCGTATAAAATGATCCCACGTGTAGAGCGAAGACAGTGTTACAAGCAATGTAACTACTGCTGCCTTTAACAGGTAAGGGACAATACTCCTCTTAGGAGCATTCTTCTTGCTAAGCAATTCAAGCTTTTTGTTGAATCTCTCAAGGTGTCCTTCCAAAGGTTCAGCATCTTCGAAGTAATCCTTGTTGCTGCTTATTATATCTTCCAAAGTTTTCATCCCTGATATAATTTTATTTTCTTTTTAATTCTGCAATTAATTTCTGTTTAGCCCTTGATAACTGGGATCTGGATGTACTGCTGTTAATAGAGAGAATTTCAGCTATCTCATCATGATCATATCCTTCAAGCAGGTACAGTGAAAGGATAATTCTGTAACCATCGGGCAGTCTTTCAATAGCTTCCTTGACCTCTTCAACCCTTACATCAAGCTCTTCATTTCTTGAGAGGTCGTCATCGCTCTCATCCCTTAATCCTCCATGAGTATCAATATCTTCAAAGATCCCTTTTCGTTTATTTAATGCATCCAGTGATCTGTTTACAACAATTTTCTTAAGCCATGCACCAAAACTTACCGTACCTGAGTAAGTATCAATTTTTTCAAAAGCCGACAGGAACGATTCCTGCATAATATCTTCTGCTTCCATTGTATCTTTCACAATTCTCAGACTTGTGTTGTACATCGCCTTGTAGTACAACTTATAAATCTGAAACTGAGCTTTTTGGTCGCCTTCTTTACACCCGTCCAAAAGATCCTGGTGTAGGTTCCTGAATGCCGCTTCTACATTTGACATCTTTAAATAAAGACTAGTTTTTATATGTTTTGCTGCACCCACTTTCTATTAATTTTTCAATCAATAGACGGGCTAATTTTTTAAATGCTGCACTTAATTTAAGAAATTTTATAAAATTCTAAAAAAAGTTGAGAATCATACCTTGAGTAACCTGTCCGCTTGTATAATTAAATTCAGATCCAAACATGCTGTGCGGAATTGAAAATACAAGCAGGAGAACAATGGCGGCCAGTATTGTGAAGTCAGGCCTGTTATGTTTCCTGTTCATGTAAACGGCAAATATCCAGAATACTGCTGCAATAAGTGTTTTATTGTCAGTCAGATCCCACCCGAATGGTATTCCTGTCCATAATTCACCGAAAGCATGATACTGTACCAATGGACCAAGAATAAATCCTCCTATCAGAAAAAGGATAAGTGTCCAGAGCGCATATTTTTTGTACTGAGGATGTTTAACAACCGCCATAAGGCCTGCCAGTGTTGAGAAGAGCATAGCAATAAACATGAGAAGTACATGGGGAAGAAGAATCGATAAAGGCACAGGTCCTTTGAATCTTATTACCACCGGCTCATCTTTGAGATATGTCTGTGTTCCGTCTGCGTCGGTGATTTCGAAATAGTATTGTATTTTCCCTGCTTCGGGTTGCCTGGGTACTTCAGCATAATAACCCTTTTCCTCATTAATTTTAAATATTTTGTTCATGAGGTATGAATGAACAGGATATGTCTTATATGTGAAATCAGTTGCCTGATACTCATCGTTTGTTCTGAAACGTTTAAAAAACAACTTTGCTTTCACCGAGGTGTCTGAAATTTCAAGTCTTACCTCAGGTCTTTCATCGAGTGAAAGGCTTCTCACCAACTTTAACCCATATTGTTTGCCATTAGCTTTAATATTCAAGCTTTTAGGATAAGTTGGACCAGTATGTCTCTGGTAGATTGCTGCGGCTACAGTAATTATAAAAGCAAGCAACCATAGAAGGAATTTCTTCATAAATTAATAGTTTGTGGATACTTTGTTTCCAGTTAGACGTTCAAAATCTATAATTGTATCAATAAAACCACTTTTTTATTATCACGGTTTACTTCGACACTTATTGTCTGTCCGTGTTTAAGTTTGCTCATCCTGAACATATAGTCCTGTATGTTATTGACCGATTTGCCGTTAATAGCTGTGATTATATCACCTTTTTTCATTCCGCCACGGGCAGCTGGTTTTCCCGGTGTTACAAAGTCAGCCCTTAATCCGTTTTTAATAACACCTGCAAAATCCGGCATAATACCAAGTGTCACACCTCTCCGACGGGGGTACCTGTTCACCTCTTCCTTTGGTCCCGCCTCCGTGAACTTAAGTTTATCAGGGTCGTTAGCAAGTTTCTCAGCTACCCTGAATATAAGACCGGATATTTCCACCATGCCTTTATAATTTATCTTTTCCCAGGTGTCGTTAGGGGTATGATAATCCATATGCGCGCCTGTAAAATAAAAGAGTACAGGTATGTCCTTTCCATAGAATGAAGAATGATCTGAAGGTCCGTAGCCTTCCGGTGAAAGTGTAAGTTTTATGACAGATGTATCGCTGTTGGCAAGTACAAGGTTTTTAAGACCTTCGGCTGTACCCACTCCGCCAACCTGAAGGCTGTTTTCCTCGTTTAATCTTCCCACCATATCCATATTTATCATGGCGTCTACCTTTGAGAGGTCAATTTCCGGATTATCCACGAAATATTTTGAACCAAGCAGTCCTTCTTCTTCCCCCGAAAAGGATACGCAGATAATACTTCTCTTATGGCTTCCCTTTGTTTTTGCAAATTTTTGTGCCAGCTCAAGCATCATTGCAACACCGGATGCATTATCATCTGCCCCGTGGTGAATTCCTATTGTATCCAGTGCCCTGCTTCCGGATCCCGGTCCACCCATTCCAAGGTGGTCGAAATGTGCTCCAAGAATAATATACTGGTCTTTTAAAGCCGGATCTTCTCCGGGAAGCATCATAACAACATTCCTTGTGTTTGCAGTCTCCTTAATAATCTCAGCCTTTCCATCAACAGGTACATTAATGTCGAAGGAGAATGGCTTCCGTGAAGCGTTGAGCCTCTTTTCAAGGTCTGCTATATTTCTTCCTTTTCCTGAGAGAATGGCATTTGCAACATCACGCTTTATTCTTAACACAGGGATCCCGACGGAATAATAATTTGTTGCTGTGAGACTATCCAACTCATCTTTTGGCTCAAATGATGGACCTGAGGTAAGTAAGACCCCGGTGGCTCCCATATCTTTGGCCAGCATTGCTTTATCTCTGTCGGGACTGGCATTTACAAAAGGACTCATATTATTGTCAGGTTCAGGATCGCCCCTGAGGATAAGAACCCATTTACCTTTTACATCAATACCTTTATAATCGTCCCACTTAACACTGTCGTTGTTTATGGCAAATCCATATCCGGCAAAAACAACATCAGCATTTAGTCCGGAGTTTGAACTGAAAGCCAGGGGCGTAAAATCCTTATCAACGGTATACACGGTGCCACTTACAGTCAAAGAATTTCCCGGGCCCGGAACTATCTTCTTTGTAACTTTATATCTCTGAAAACCATCGCCTTCTATCGGAACTAATCCATCCGAAGCAAGTTTTTGCCTGATATATACGGCTGCCAGACTATCGCCCTGAGATCCTGTAAGTCGTCCGGCAAGTTCATCGGAAGAGAGGTATTTTATCTCATCAGTAAGTTCTTTTACTGTTACTTCCTTGTTGCCGGAACACGACACAAGAATCAGAAGGATCGATAATATGCCGGTGAGGCTGTGTTTTTTGATATTCTTCATTTCTTTCATCTTAGTTCCCCGGGATTTATCCCGGGGTTAGTTGTTTTTTTACTCGAACAATTTGAACGCTTTCTTTATCAATTCTATTGCCTCCATCAATTGATCTTCCGTAATGACAAGGGGAGGAGCAAATCTTATTATATGATCATGGGTTGGTTTGGCTATAAGTCCCATGTCTTTCATGGCAAGACAGACATCCCATGCTTCTTTCCCGTTTTTTGGACTGATAACAACTGCATTGAGAAGTCCTTTGCCTCTTACAAGTTCGATCATATCCGATTTAATGCCAGAAAACTCATTTCGGAAGATTTTTCCGAGGTGTTCTGCTTTTTCAGCAAGCTTTTCTTCTTTGATCACTTCAAGAGCTGCTATTGCAACTTTTGCTGCAACAGGGTTCCCTCCGAATGTAGATCCATGTTCACCCGGTTTAATTGTAAGCATTATTTCATCATCGGCAAGAACAGCTGATACAGGAAGTACCCCTCCGGAAAGTGCTTTTCCGAGTATAAGTATATCCGGACGAACATTTTCGTGATCGCATGCAAGCAGTTTGCCTGTTCGTGCTATTCCTGTCTGAACCTCATCGGCAATAAAAAGTACATTCTTTGACTTACAAAGGTCGTAGGCTTTTTTAAGATAGCCTTCATCGGGTACATATACGCCTGCTTCTCCCTGTATCGGTTCAACCAGGAATCCGGCAACATCCGGATCTTCCAGTGCTTTTTCAAGAGCCCTGATATCGTTGTAGGGTATGATAACGAAACCGGGGGTATAAGGTCCGTAATCGTTTCTGGCATCAGGATCTGTCGACATCGAAATGATACTGATTGTCCTGCCGTGAAAATTACCGTCACAGGCTATGATCTTTGCCTTGTTGTCTTCGATCCCTTTTACCTTGTATGCCCATTTACGACAAAGTTTAAGAGCTGTTTCATCAGCCTCGGCTCCGGAATTCATTGGTAATACCTTATCGTACCCGAAATATTTTGTTATATATTCTTCGTATTCACCCAGCACGGAATTATAAAAAGCCCTTGAAGTAAGGGTTAACCTTGAAGCCTGGTCTGTTAAGGCTTTAATTATTTTTGGATGGCAATGTCCTTGGTTTACAGCTGAATAAGCCGACAGGAAATCAAAATATCGCTTTCCTTCAACATCCCAAACAAAAGGTCCTTCTCCTCTTTCAAGAACAACAGGAAGTGGATGATAGTTATGTGCTCCGAATTTGTCTTCCCGGTTAATATAATCCTGTGTATTCATGTCGTTGATTATTAAATAGATATTAAAAATTAAAAATTAAGTACAAGTTTACTAAAGGTTTTGATAATTTACAATCAGTATCTTATAAATCATCTTTTATTTTCCGCATTATTCATCTTCATTTTCACAGAGCAGGTCGGGCCTTAGTTTACGTGTTCGCTCCTCCGATTGTTCATGCCTCCATCTATCAATATTTGCTGCGTGACCCGACAGAAGTATTTCAGGTACTTTCCATCCTCTGAAGTCTGCCGGACGGGTATAAACAGGCGGAGCCAGAAGATCATCCTGGAAAGAGTCGGAGAGAGCCGACTGTTCATCTGATATAGCTCCGGGTATAAGCCTGACTATGGCGTCTGTAATGACAGCCGCAGGAAGTTCTCCTCCTGAGAGTACATAATCGCCTACCGATATTTCTTTTGTTATTAGATGATCCCTGATACGTTGGTCAATGCCTTTGTAATGGCCCGAAAGTATGAGAATATTGTTATGCAGCGAAAGTTTATTAGCCATCTTCTGATTGAATTTTTCACCATCAGGAGAAGTATAAATTATTTCATCATAGTCCCTTTCATTTTTCAACTCTTCTATGGCTTTGAAAACAGGCTCTATCATCATTACCATACCAGCACCACCTCCAAAGGCATAATCATCGACACTCCTGTACCTGTCAGTTGCATAATCATGAAGATTGATCACATTTATTTCCACAAGCTTCTTATCGCGGGCTCTCTTAACAATAGAGTAATTAAGAGGACTTTCAAGTAGTTCGGGAAGTACTGTAAGGATATCGATTCTCATGATTTCATTTTCAACAAAAGTACTAAGAAATAATAACGGTGCAAAGGTGCAATGGCGGCAACGATCAGGGGAGAACGGTATAAGAAGTACATTATTATGAGTATCCTCTTTGAATCGTGATTGTTATCGGTATTATGTAAGGGATTGAAATATAATTATTTAATTTTCATACAAATTTCAGAAACTTACTTCTTTTGATATTGATTACAATTGCATTTTCTATCTTTGCAAATTAAGTAATTGAAGAATAACTTTTTAACTTTCAACTTACAGACTCTTCTTATGGATTGCAGGCCGGGTTGCGGAGCATGTTGTATTGCCTTATCAATATCATCACCCATTCCGGGTATGATTAACGGGAAACCTGCAGGTGTGAGATGTGTTCACCTGCGTGAAGATTATTCTTGCGATATCTATTTCTCTGCTGAAAAACCGGAAGTATGCAACAATTTCAAACCGGAACCTGATTTTTGTGGCAGGGACAGGGAGGAAGCAATGAGAATACTATCATCATTATCTGATAGTCTGCCCGGCTGAACTATATACAATTTTACCGTCTGCAATTGTATAATCGACCTTGGTTTTCATAATCTCATTTTCAGGGATTGTCAAAAGATCGCGGTCAGTTATAACAATATCTGCAAGGTATCCGGGTTTAAGCATGCCTTTTCTGTTTTCCATGAACTGTGCATAAGCAGAGCCAAGTGTGTAGTATTCAATTGCCTTTTCCATAGTGAGTTTTTGTTCGGGGAACCAGCCCTCACCTTCCTCTCCAAGTCTGTCCTTTCGTGTGACAGCCGCATACAGTCCCTCCATAGGATTTAACGGTTCTACCTGGTAATCAGTTCCAAATGCAAGTTTTGCTCCGGCATCAGCCAGGCTTTTCCAGGCATAAGCACCTTTTGATCTTTCAAGGCCAATACGTTTTTCACAGAATTTTTTATCAGATATACAGTGTGTAGGTTGCATTGATGCGATTACTCCTAGTTGGGCAAACCTTGGTATGTCAGAAGGAATAAGGGTCTGAGCATGCTCAATCCTGTGGCGGCTTTCACGTAGTCCATTTACCTTCAACGCTTTCTGATAGGCATTAAGAACCCAGTTATTTGCTTTATCACCGATGGCATGAATACCAATCTGGAAACCCATGCTGTCGGCCAGAACCACTTCTTTTTCGAGTTGTTCATATGTCATCATTGCCAGTCCCGATGTGCCGGGGTTGTCATTAAATGGCTTAAACATAAGTGCTGTGCCTGATCCAAGGGTTCCGTCCATAAAAGCTTTGAGGTAGCCAAACCTGATCCAGTTATTTTCCCTCGGGTATAATTTTGCTTCTGCAAGGTATTTATTCAGCAGTGATGTGTCGTCAGTTAAGAATTCACCTATATCTACCCTGCAGGTAAGTTCACCGTCATTCTTAAGTTTTACATACGCGTCAAAATCAGCACTTCCCGGAATCTGTACACTTGTTACTCCTGTCTCACGTGCCTCTTTAAGGGCAAGGCGATAACCTTCCCAGAGCCTGATACTGTCCTCTTCAGGCGTTCGTATAACTTTTATCTCACCCGTTTTAATAAGCTTCATGGCATTTTCCTTTAATATACCGGTTGGCTCACCGGTAACAGGATCTTTCTGTATCTCACCTCCGAAAGGATCTGGTGTGTTCCTTGTGATACCTGATGCTTTTAATATGTACGAATTCACGAGCACAGAATGACCATCAGCTCTTGAAAGCATCACCGGATTATCAGGAGATACCTTGTCGATAAGCTCCTTTGACGGCCATTTTTTATCAGTAAACATTTCATGTTCCCAGTGCCCGCCTTTTATAAGCTGACCCGGGACTGATTTTGCTACCTGCTCCTTTACTTTCCTGGTTATGACTGAAGGATCGGTGGTATACCTGAGCTCGATATAGTCCGGATCAAGTGGTCCGAAATGAACGTGAGCATCATTGAAACCTGGCACTACAAGTCTCCCTTTGGCATCAATCACCTCAGTAACACCTTTTTTTATCATTGCGGTGATTTGTTCCGTACTGCCTACTGCAATGATCTTTTCTCCTTTTACAGCAAGTGCTGAAGCTGAAGGATGATCCTTGTCAATAGTAAGGAGTTTCCCGTTAATAATTACCAGGTCAGCCTTTTCACTTTTGTTGCATGAGCTGCTGATCATTGCTGTTAGGATTGTTAATGAGATTATTAGTTTCTTCATTCAAAAATATTTTTAATCGCGGCAATATATGGAATAATATTTGTATAATCATAATTTTAAAAAAGCTATGGAGCAACACAGTACCTGTTCAAATTGATGCTCCCTGATTATTTTTTTAATTTTTTGAGTATAAATGATGATTGATTAAGTGAAACAGGTATTTTCGCAGAAACTTATTAAAGATATGGTAATTGCATTGATCGGCTATGGAAGAATGGGACACGAAATTGAATCTGTAGTCAAACGGAAGGGGCATGTTGTAGGATTGATTATCGATCAGGAAAATACAGCAGACCTGAACAGTGAAAAACTGAAAGGCATTGATGTGGCATTTGAGTTCACTTCGCCTGCATCAGCATTTAATAATATTATGGTATGTCTTGAAAACAGGGTTCCTGTAGTTACCGGTTCGACAGGCTGGCTGGAAAAATATGATAAAGCAGTTGAATCATGTCTGAAAAATGATACAGCTTTTATCCATGCATCAAATTTCAGTATCGGAGTTAATTTGTTCTTCATGCTTAACGAGGAGTTGTCGAAGCATATGGATAATTACCGCGACTATGCTGTTTCAGTTGAGGAAATTCATCATGTAAAGAAGCTTGATGCACCCAGTGGTACGGCTATCAGCCTTGCTTCAGGCATAGTCTCCGGTCATGCCGCGTATTTGGGATGGTCTCCTGCAGGAGAGGCCGGAGAAGACATGGTTCCCGTAAAATCAGTAAGGGAAGGTTCAGTTCCGGGGACACATATTGTTAAATGGGATTCCGAAATTGATTCCATTACTATTACTCATGAAGCAAAGAACAGGAAAGGATTTGCATTGGGTGCTGTACTTGCAGCTGAGTTCATACATACCAGGAAGGGAGTGTTCACGATGAGAGATGTGATGGGTTTATGATTATTATTTTTACTTTTACCGATTCTATTTAAACAACATAATTATGGATCAACTATTTACTAGGAAGAATATACGGTTTGCAATTGTTGCAATAATTTATATTCTGGTTGTCATCTGGATAGGCAATTACTGGCTTCTGCTGGGACTGGCCGTAATATTCGACATGTACATTACGGAGAAGGTTAACTGGACATTCTGGAAAAAACGCAACGGGAAAAACAGTGCATTTATTGAATGGGTTGATGCTCTGATCTTTGCTGTTATTGCAGTATCACTGATTAACATTTTTCTCTTCCAGAATTACAGGATACCAACCCCTTCGATGGAAAAATCTCTTTTGGTGGGTGATCATCTTTTTGTAAGTAAGCTTGCTTATGGCCCCAGGATGCCAAATACTCCGATAGCTTTCCCTTTCACACAGAATACTCTTCCCCTTACCAAGGCTAAATCGTGGTCCAACCTTGTAAAATGGCCTTATAAGCGGTTGGCAGGAGTTGGAAAGGTGAAGAATAATGATCCTATTGTTTTTAATTTTCCGGCAGGAGATACCGTTGTTCTTGAAGAGACATCAACAAGTTATTATGAAATACTCAGGAGAACAGCAAATGATCTTAAGATGAGCGATAGTTACAGCGGATCTCCATTAAAGCCTGACAGTTACTATAACCAGAAAGCCAGGAAGGAAATCTGGGATAAGTATACCGTTATTTACAGGCCTGTTGACAGGAGAGACAATTATGTAAAGAGATGCATCGGTATACCTGGAGATACTGTAACTATCAAGGAAGGAAATCTGTATGTAAATGGGAAACTTGTACCTGACAATGGCACGCAACAGACCAATTATATTGTAAGTACAAACGGTACGACAATTAACCCTATGGCATTTGAGCGTCTTGGTATTTCGAAATCGGATCAGAACATGATATCGGGTTCAGCTTACCTCCTTCCTCTTACAAAATCTAATGCAGCAGCACTAAAAAAATTCACCAATGTAACTGATGTTGTACCTTTCTTATCACAGCCTGGAGTATATGCTCCTTATATATTCCCTTACAGCCGTGCATTATCGTGGAATGAGGATAATTACGGACCGATATGGATACCGGAAAAAGGAGTTACTGTAAGTCTTGACACGGCAAATCTTTGCCTGTACGAAAGGATAATAAATGTTTATGAGCATAACGACTTAAAAGTTGAAGGCAATAATATTTACATAAACGGGAAACCGGCCAACAGTTATACCTTTAAAATGAATTATTACTGGATGATGGGAGACAACCGTCATAATTCGGCAGATTCGCGTTACTGGGGATTTGTACCGGAGGATCATATTGTGGGGAAACCTAAGTTTATATGGTTATCTATCGATAAGGAAGCCTCCGGGTTGAAGAGGATAAGGTGGAACAGGATGTACATGAAAGCGAAATAATAAAAAACCAGGTTGTAAATGCAACCTGGTTTTTTTTAACTTAAGATTTATTGTCTAAGTATTACTTCACTTTTTCAACTATAGCTTTAAAAGCTTCCGGATGGTTCATTGCAAGGTCGGCCAGAGTTTTCCTGTTAAGGGTAATACCTTTCTTATCAAGTTTACCTATAAACTCTGAGTAGCTCATGTCGTACTGGCGTACACCCGCATTTATTCTCTGTATCCATAAGGACCTGAACTGGCCTTTCTTTCTTTTTCTGTCACGGTAAGCATACTGAAGCCCTTTGTCAAGGGTGTTTTTAGCTACTGTGTACACATTTTTTCTTGAACCGAAGTTCCCTTTTGTCTGCTTTAGTACCTTTTTTCTTCTGGCACGTGATGCGACTGAATTTACTGATCTTGGCATAACTCATTTTTTTTGATAGTCAGCGGTCTTTAATAGACTCTTCCCGGCTGAACAATCTGTTAATAATCTTTTTTTGATCGATGCGTCGGACAATTATTTACTTGCCAGCAGCAACTTAACGTTCTTAACGTCTGTTTTGTGCACCTGACCGGCATATGTAAGATTTCTCTTACGTTTAGTTGATTTTTTAGTCAGGATGTGGCTTTTAAATGCATGTTTCCGCTTGATCTTTCCTGTTCCGGTCAGAGAAAATCTTTTCTTTGCACCCGGATTCGTCTTCATTTTTGGCATTTCTCTCTCTAAGTATATTAAAAAACTATTTTTTCTTTTTTGGCGAAAAAGAGACAATCATCCTTTTTCCTTCAAGCCGGGGAAGTTGTTCTACTTTGCCATATTCCTCAAGGTCGTTGGCAAATCTTAAAAGAAGAACTTCTCCCTGTTCTTTGAACAATATTGATCTGCCTTTAAAGAACACATAAGCTCTGACTTTTGCACCCTCCTCAAGAAACTTGATCGCATGCTTGAGCTTAAAATTATAATCGTGGTCATCAGTATTCGGACCAAATCGAATCTCTTTGACAACGACTTTAGAGGTTTTTGCTTTGATCTCTTTCTGTTTCTTCTTCTGCTGGTAGAGAAACTTCTGATAATCAACAATTCTGCAAACAGGTGGATCGGCATTCGGGGAAATTTCCACGAGGTCAAGTTCCAGGTTATCCGCAAGCCTTAGAGCATCCTGAATACTCATGACATTGGATTCCACTCCTTCACCGACCACTCTGACAACTCTTGCGGTGATCCTTTGGTTAATTCTGTGAGCCGGCTGATTAAATTTTGCCGGGCTTCGCCTTATTGGTAAAGCTATAGCTCTTTCCTCCTTTAATTTTATTAATACTAAGTTCTAACTATAATGCGCTTTAAACAGCAATCTCTTTTTTAATCTCTGAATTTATAAATGATATAAATTCATCAACTGTCATACTGCCCTTATCACCTTCACCCTGCTTTCTAACAGCAATCGTATTATTTTCAACCTCTTTTTCACCTATTACAAGAAGGTAGGGAATTCTCTTTAATTCATTATCCCTGATCTTCTTACCTATCTTTTCATTTCTTTCATCAATCAAGGTGCAAATATCGGAATTATTTAGAATTTCCAAAACTTTTCCGGCATATTCATTGAATTTTTCACTTATGGGTAGAATGACTGCTTTCTCGGGTGCAAGCCATAATGGGAATTTCCCGGCAGTGTTTTCAATCAGAACTGCGACAAATCTTTCCATCGATCCGAAAATTGTCCTGTGTATCATCACAGGCCTGTGCTTTTGGTTATCGCTTCCATTATATGTAAGGTCGAATCTCTCCGGAAGGTTATAATCGACCTGTATTGTTCCAAGCTGCCATTTCCTTCCTATGGCATCTTTCACCATGAAATCGAGTTTAGGACCATAGAATGCTGCTTCTCCTTTTACCACTGTAGTTTCAAGATTTTTCTCTGCAGCAGCCTTAATAATATCCTGTTCGGCTCTTTCCCAGTTTTCATCCGATCCGATGTATTTTTCCTTGTTATCCGGATCACGAAGGGAGACCTGGGCAGTAAAATCATTAAAATCAAGTATTTTAAAGACATACAGAATCAGGTCGATGATACTTTTAAACTCTTCCCTGAGCTGATCGTGCCTGCAAAAATGATGGGCGTCATCCTGCGTGAAGCTCCTTACCCTGGTTAATCCGTGAAGCTCCCCGCTCTGCTCATACCTGTAAACAGTGCCGAATTCCGCCATACGAAGCGGAAGGTCTTTGTATGAATGAGGTGTTGCATTGTATATTTCACAATGGTGGGGGCAATTCATCGGTTTAAGCATAAATTGCTCACCTTCCTGCGGAGTAGATATCGGTTGAAATGAATCAGCTCCGTATTTCTCAAAATGGCCGGAAGTCTTATACAGATTAACATTTCCAATGTGCGGGGTTGTTACTAACTTATATCCTCTCTTTCTTAGTTCCCCGCTAAGGAAAGTAATGAGATTTTGTCTTATATCTGAACCTTTTGGCATCCAGAGAGGCAATCCCATACCCACTTTCGGTGAAAAAGTAAACAGTTCCAGTTCCTTGCCTATTCGCCTGTGGTCCCTTTTCCTTGCTTCTTCCAGAAATACAAGGTATTCATCAAGGAGTTTTTGTTTAGGGAAAGTGATGCCATAGATACGTGTAAGCATCTTCCGGTTTTCATTTCCTCTCCAGTAAGCTCCGGCAACACTTAAAAGCTTAATGGCTTTGATCTGTTCGGTTGAAGGCAGGTGTGGTCCCCTGCAGAGATCTGTAAAGTTACCCTGGGTGTATAATGTTATTGTACCATCCTCAAGTTCACTGATCAATTCCGTTTTATATTCATCACCCTTTGTGGTGTAAAGGTTCATAGCTTCCTTTTTGCTGACATTTTTCCTGTTATAACTAAGGTTCTTGGCAGCAAGTTCCTTCATCTTATTTTCAATTGTGATGAGATCCGCATCTGTGATTACGCGGTCGTCACCCGGATCTACATCATAGTAGAACCCATTTTCAATAGCAGGGCCGATGCCGAATTTGATTCCGGGATAAAGTGCTTCAAGAGCTTCAGCCAAAAGGTGAGCAGATGAATGCCAGAATGCATGTTTCCCTTCGTCATCATCCCATTTGTTGAGCTTTAATGTTGCATCAGACTCAATAGGCCTGGTAAGATCCCATACCTCTCCGTTAACGGTAGCGGAGTAAACCTCCTTGGCCAGCCTGTGACTGATCTGCTCAGCTATCTGAAGGCCAGTAATGCCTTTTTCATATTCCCTTGATGTCCCGTCAGGAAAAGTTATCTTTATCATCATATACCCATCTTTTTATTGGAGTGCAAAGATAAATATATTTTTTTATTTTGCAGTTTAAAAAAACATAGACCGGCATGCAGCCTTTTATTGAAAAACAAGACTTTTAAGAAACATGGCACGTTATTTGAATTTAGCTAATAAATTTTAAAATCTGAGATATGAAGAAAATAGTTTACCTGGGCATAGTTGCAATGATTATGCTTTACTCCTGTGAATCAACACCAAGTGCACATTTTTATACTGATGTCAGCGATCCCGAGGTGGGACAGACTGTAATATTCTATAACGATTCCCATAATGCCAGGGATTTTGAATGGGATTTCGGCGACGGATATGTTTCCAATGACCGTGAACCGGCTCATGTATTTACTGCTTCGGGTCCTGTAACGGTAACTCTTACGGCAATATCAAAAACCGGTCTTGAGGACAAGGCTACATTGGATCTTAATATTACAGTCCCGACCCTGCTGGAGATAGAGGTTCGGGAGTATTACCAGGACTACGCTGTTCCTGATGCAAGTGTTTACCTTTATCCCACTCTTAGTGACTGGGATGCTCAAACTAATCTGCAGACTTCTGGTTATACCGATCAGAATGGTGTAGTTGTCTTCGCTAACCTTGATCCCTATGTCTATTATGTAGACGTATGGGAAGCAACTCATGATAACTATACTCTCCGTAATGAAGATGTAGGCTTCATAAGAACTCCGGAAATATTACCTCATCAGATCAATTACTTCATTGCCTGGGTCGATGTGGCAGATCATGGAAAAGGTATCGCGAGAGGGGATAAGCGTCCTTTCGTGATAAAGAAACTCGAACGAAGAGCTGTCGATAAATCAGGTTCCGTTACAGGGGCAGGTACCGAAACCTGGCAGGAACTTTATAAACGAAGTGTTCACTGATCTGACAGTACTTTGTTTATTTCACCCTTTATAATATTTGTCCATCGGGCATAACCTGAGGCATTCAGATGCAGCCTGTCATCTCTGAACAGGCTGTCATTTGGCATGCCCTGGCTATTAAGAAAGGCTGTGTCGGTAGAGATAAACCATGTGTTTTTACGGCTTTCACAGGTATGTTCTATCAGTTCATTGGCTTTCCTGATCTCTGGCCATACCTGCCATCGGGAAGATGTGGGGGTAGTTGCAATCCAGAGTACAGGAGCATCGGGATGTTTTGACCGGATAATATCTATTACTTTGTTGCAAAGTGAATCAACCTGCTCGGGAGTTTTGTCATCAGTGCTGCCTGTGATATCATTGGCTACAAAGATTACATATGCCCTGCACTGGTGCGGATCGAAAATCCTGTGGGCATAATAAGCAAAATCGCTTAATTTTGCTCCTCCGTAACCTCTTTGGATCACCGGATACGGTTCCATGTCCCTGGCTAGTGTGGACCATAACCTGATACTTGAACTGCCGGCAAACATAACAGCATCAGCAGGGTAGGTCTCTGTTTTATCTAGCTGCTCAAATTTTGCAATATCCGGTTCCCATGCCTTTATTTCAGGCGAAACCTGGTTCTGTATTGTTTTGTTGTGTGAACTATTGCAGGCAAAAAGCAAGGGAAAAAGGCTTAATAGCAGAAATTTCTTCATGACGGATAATTTAAATATTAAAAAATGAAAGCGCCGGTAGTGTTAACCGGTGATAAGATGGTCTTTACCTTTATTAGCGGTATGTTCAGGTAAAAAGGTATCAAAGAGCTGATTGTAGAGATCATATTTATTTCGCAATATAATAAATTTTAATCAGGGTATTTAATTTTGATTTCCAGGCTGCCTCGGTAACTGTCCCGATTTATTACGGATTACATATCGAACCCTGAAAGTCCAAATGTACCCTTTTATTGTTAAAAATCCGTAAAAAATGAATAAAGCTGAAAGCTCCATTTTATCTTACAGATTAATTATATTTCTTGCAAAAAAAAGTTACGTTTGTAGCAGATAAGCATTTATTCCAAAAATAATCTCATTAATCAGATGTCAAAAAAGCAGTTATTCATTACCAAGCCACTCAACCAGTTACTTTATGAATCAAAAGAAACAGGTGGCTTAAGGCGGTCACTATCAGCACTTAATCTGACCACTTTAGGTGTAGGTGCAATAATCGGTGCGGGTATTTTCGTACTTTCGGGCCAGGCTGCTGCTATGTATGCCGGTCCGGCAATAGTTATTTCATTTATTGTTTCCGGGATGGCTTGCGGATTTGCAGGTTTGTGTTATGCTGAGTTTGCTTCTATGATTCCAATAGCTGGAAGTGCATACACTTATTCTTATGCAACACTTGGTGAATTTCTTGCCTGGATAATCGGTTGGGATCTGATTCTGGAATACCTTTTTGCAGCTTCTACGGTAGCAGTGGGATGGTCGGGTTATGTGGTCAGTTTTCTCAAAGACCTTAACATAATAATACCTCCCCAGTTTACGGGAGCTGCAGGAAGTGTGCTTGTAAATGTGCCTGATATGGGATGGAAACCATTAAGTGAAGGACTTACCCAGTCTCTTGCCAGTTCGGGAATACAGATTGATTCACTGACTCATGTAACCTGCGTTCTTAACCTTCCGGCAATGTTTATTGTTGGCTTGCTTACAACTCTGCTTGTTATCGGCATTAAGGAATCGGCCAATTTTAATAACCTGATGGTTATTACAAAAGTCTCGGTTATTATTTTATTTGTAGCTCTTGGTTTCATGTTTGTAAAATCAGCCAACTGGCATCCTTTTATTCCGGCTAATAAGGTTGAATCAGCACCAATATCGCAATATGGGTCAATATGGGGCTGGTTGAAGGCCTATTCCCATGAGTTCGGAAAATTCGGTATAAGCGGGATATTCAGGGGTGCCGGAGTGATCTTCTTTGCCTATATTGGTTTTGATGCCGTTTCAACTGCAGCACAGGAAGCAAAGAACCCACAACGCGACATGCCGGTGGGAATACTGGGCTCCCTCGGAATATCAACTGTACTTTATATCCTGGTAGCTATAGTTCTTACCGGTATAGTAAGTTATACCACTCTTAATGTTGCTGATCCGGTTGCCGTTGGTGTGGATGCTATGGGAAAAGGAATGTTTTGGCTAAGGCCAATTGTTAAAATTGCAGCTATTGCAGGTCTGAGTTCCGTCATACTTGTGATGTTGCTGGGTCAGCCAAGGATATTTTTTACAATGTCGAAAGATGGCCTTTTGCCACCTGTTTTTTCCAAAGTTCATCCCAGGTTTAAGACTCCGTATATAAGCACCATAATAACAGGTTCTGTAGCTATGATCATTTCCGGAATATTACCTATAAGCATCCTTGGAGAACTGGTTTCGATCGGAACACTGCTCGCTTTTATCATTGTTTGCATCAGTATAATTGTCCTGAGGAGATCCAAGCCTGATATTGACAGGCCTTTTAAAACACCCTGGGTTCCGCTGGTTCCTATTTTAGGTGCCGGGATTTGTTTCATACAGATGGCTTCACTTCCTCTCGATACATGGCTGCGACTGATTATCTGGATGGCCATCGGATTCGTTATATACTTTACCTACGGAGTGAAGCACAGTAAAATAAGGTTAAACTCAAAAGAAGAGAAGTAGCCATATTTTCGGGAAATCAGTCAATCACTATAAAGAACCTCTGTCTGATTTACAAACACGGGAATACTGAAAAAGCTATAGGGAGATCTTTTTACCTTGGTGTTACTTTGTGATACCCTGTTAGTTTATCTGCATCATTAAAGGTCGTCGGAAAAGACGGCTTTCGGAAGATCCCTGAGGTTATATCGCGATGCCATAGATTCTCCGTAAGCACCTGCAGAACGAATTGCTATTATATCACCTCGTCTTGTTTCCGGAAGTTCAATGAATTTACCGAAAGTGTCGGATGACTCACAAACAGGACCGACGACATCATAATGATTGATCTCACCACTTGATGTCAGGTTCTCTATCTTATGGTGAGCCTGATAAAGGGCGGGCCTTATAAGGTCTGTCATACCTGCATCTATTATAGCAAATTTCGTATTGCTTCCGTTTTTGATATAAAGGACTCTTGAAATAAGACTTCCACACTGACCAATAACAGATCTGCCGGGTTCCAGATGCAGTTCCTGTCCCGGCCGCAATTGGATGAATTTCTTCAAAAGGCTGAAGTATTCACCGAAAGAGGGCATTTTTTCAGGATCGCTGTAATCTATACCAAGTCCACCTCCCATATTTAAAATCTTAAGATCAGTATTCCTGGTGGCAAACCATTCCTGCAAGTCATTTATCCTGGCGCACAGACTTTTAAAGACAGGCATTTGAGTTATCTGGGATCCTATATGAAAATGTATACCTGTAAGTTTTATATTATTAAGCAATGCCAGTGTCTCCATTACATTTTCCAGTTCCCATATGTTAATACCGAATTTACTTTCTTCTATTCCGGTTGTAATATATTTATGAGTATGTGCCTCAATATATGGATTTATCCTGAGAGCTACCCTTGCAGTTTTATTTTGTTCCAGGGCAAGTTTATTAATAACTTCCAGTTCAGGAATCGATTCACAGTTGAAGCATAATATTTCTTTCTTCAGTGCAGCAGAAATATCCTTGTCAGTTTTTCCAACACCGGCAAAAACAATTGCAGAGGGGTCAAATCCTGAATTAACCGCAGCATCAATTTCGTTCCAGCTCACGCAGTCGGCACCGAAACCATATGAAGCAATGATTTTAAGCAGGCGTGGATTAAAGTTTGCCTTTACGGCATAATGTATCTTATAACCAGATTCATCAGATTCTTTTTTCAGGATGTCAAGTATACTCCTGAGCGAGTCGAGATCGTAATAGTAAAACGGAGTCTCCAACTTTCCGAATTTAACTATAGTGCTTTTTGTAATCATTTTTTCAGCTGAATAGATGTTTGCTAAGTAACCTGAGCGCTTCTGTTTTTCTTGATGTATCGATGAGCAGGGAAAGACTATTCGGACTACCGCCATATGAGATCATCTTAAGAGGAATCGAGTTAAGAGCTTCAAATATCTCCGGTGCCGAACCAGTGCGTTCCGTTCTGAAATCTCCAACAACACAGATTATGCTCTGGTTTTCTTCAACTTCAACTGTTCCAAGCTCTTTCAGATCATTAGCGATCTGTTTTATGAAATCCGGATTATCAATTGTTATGGATACTGATACTTCCGAGGTAGTTATCATATCTATTGGAGTGCGGTAAGCCTCAAATATTTCGAACACCTTTCTGAGAAAACCATAGGCCATCAGCATACGGGCCGATCGTATTCTTATGACTGATATCCCGTCTTTGGCAGCCACAGCTTTATAATCAAGCAGGGTTGAAGCCGATGTTATCAGAGTACCTCTGTCAGTTGGTACCATCGTGTTCTTGAGCCTTACAGGGATATTTTTTTCCCGCGCGGGTTTAACACTTGCCGGATGAAGTATTTTTGCACCGAAATAGGCTAATTCGGCAGCTTCATCAAACGATAGCTCTCTTATCACATTGGTGTTCTCAACAAACCTGGGATCATTATTATGAAACCCGTCTATATCTGTCCAAATCTGTATTTCAGAGGCATTTACGGCGGCTCCGATAATTGAGGCAGTATAGTCGCTGCCTCCTCTTTTAAGGTTATCTATCTCACCATAGGCATTCCGGCATATAAAACCCTGTGTAATCAATATCTTCTCCGATTCATATTTTTTCAGCTCTCTTTCCAGGTTTTCCTCTATGTAAAAATTGTCAGGTTCTCCGTCCTTATCAATCCTCATAAAATTCAGGGCAGGTACTAACGACGATTTTATACCCATTTCCTGGAGCATGAGATTAACAAGAGATGTCGAAATCAGCTCTCCCTGTGCAATTATTGCCTTCTCCTGCAATTTTGTGAAAACCCTTAGGATATAGGTCCTGATATACTCGAAATGTGAGTCTATCAACTCATGCCCCGATTTTTTATAAGCATCGGTTGAATAGAGGTCATCGACTACTTTATGATATTTGTCTTTAAGAGCTTCGTTCTTTGCTGTTGCTTCAGCTGTATTTCCGGCATACAATAGTTCCGTAATCTCAACAAGGCTGTTTGTCGTGCCTGACATAGCTGACAGAACGACAATTTTCTTTTCGTCATCATTTATCAATGGCACGAGGGCTTTCATTCTTTCCGGGCTGCCCACCGAGGTGCCTCCAAACTTCATTATTTTCATTTCCGCGTATTGAATTTAAAATGATACTTTTAATATTATGGTACTCTGGTTGTCATACAGCATCAAAAAAAAACCTGCATCTTTCTGCAGGTCTGTTCTCTTTTATTTACCGGGTTGGCATTGTAAAGTATTGTTCAGACCTGCGCTTTATTTGGCATTAAGGCTGTAAGACGTTTATTTAAATGTTTTATCATAGTCCTGTCAATCAGGGAGCAAAAATATACTTTTAATCAATACGCCGTATTTAATTGGTATATTTTTTGTTAATACATATTTTAAAATAAAGTTTTAATAAAATAGATCAAAGATGAAGAAATCTGTTTTTATCACATTGGCATTTCTGTTACTTATCCAGTTTAACGGGTACAGTCAGAAGGAGGGCAGGCATACTACAATAAAAAACGACACTGTTTCTGTAGACAGCCTTGAATACAGGTTGATTATTGATGATCCCGGATTTGAAACATGGCTGGCAACCCAGCTTCCGGAATCGTATTATTCAAAAGACTATTATGAGCAAAAGAACAGGCTCTATGTCCAGGAATGGAATATCAGGTACCAGAGTATGAGTAATAATGGTATGTATAATTCTTATATCGATTACAATCCGAATATCGATTATGGGCTTGATTTGAATTATAAACTTTATTATTATTTCAAGTATTTCGAAAAAATGAATCATATTAAGCTTCTCAGCGGTGGACGATAAGGCTGAAAATTGCTTAATTTAAACTAAGCTTTTTTTAACTTTTTTCTTTAATTTCAATTTTATTTTTATTTTTGCACCCGCGATCTTTAAAAGCCCAGATGGCGAAATTGGTAGACGCGCTAGTTTCAGGGACTAGTGTCAGCAATGATGTGCAGGTTCGAGTCCTGTTCTGGGCACAAGAAACGGCGCAAAGGGGCGCAAGAGAGCAAGGGGCGTGAAGCCTTAAATGAAGTTCTTTTTATAAAATGATTATTTGTCTTAAAGCCATAGAGCCCACGTGCCTATGAGACTTTAAGCCTGTTATCGCCCAGATGGTGAAATTGGTAGACACGCCAGCTTGAGGGGCTGGTGCCGGCAACGGTGTGCAAGTTCGAGTCTTGTTCTGGGCACCCTGAAGAGAGTTATTTTTTAGCTCTCTTTTTTTTTGTATTATCAACATGTTAATATACAAGCTCATAAAGCAATCAGAAGTGTATATTATGTTTTCGCGTAAATTTTGATTTTTGAATTTGGAATAATGTACTGATTTTATATTTTTACAGTGTAACCTCTGATCAGGTATCATTTCTCTGTATTTATTTAAAAGACTGCATTATGAAACGGATAGTATTTTCATTGCCCTGCTTATTTCTGGTGATATTAATTCTTACAGCATGTACCAAAAAAGATAATGATACCTTATCAAATGATGACCAGAAGTCAATTGTGCAAACAATTTTTACTGTAGGTGCCGACGGAATAAACAAAAGCAGGTCCGGTCAGATAGCAATTAAAACCAATGGCATTGGCAAAGGCCAAACCGGGCAATATCCGATAAATAATGATTTTCAATATGATTATCCCGACGGAAAAGGGGGTAACATACATGTAATTGTGGATACAGGCGGATATGTAGATGTTGACGATAATTCAGGTACCTGTCTGGGAGCCTTTATTATGGTGAATATTGAAGAACAGATCAATCATTTTTATGTTCCCTTAGCAAATGGCCGGGAAGTTTATGTAGACGCCTACCCGTCGGGGATTACATTTGCCGGGAATTTTTACCTGCTGCCTCAATGTTTGGAATTTGATTCTTCGAAATCTTCTTTCAGAATAGAAGGGAAGTTTACTGTAAATGGTATTGAATATAATATTCAATTGATTGGAGGAGAGATTAATCCGGATGGAACCTGCCATAAGATAAGTGGTTTTATCAATGGAATATCGGTGAATTTTGAATTTTAGGAATATACCATTTGTTTGAGGAACAGAATATCTGATTAAACCTTCACATTAATTTCTTTGTGAATAAGCCACTTTACATTTGGCCAATCCCTGTTCCGGATATATAAATACTAAGAAGAAGCTTTCATAAAAGTTCTTTTAACTGCCAGGATTACAGGACAGGCTAAGCAGGAAATTTTTTCATACCCTGGTAACTACATGTTTTGTAATTGATATTCACATTTTTATTAACACGATATACAAATAACATAAAAATTCCAGTAAATAAAAGTAAGACTGAGAATTAAACTAAAAAATGTACCGATGCAAAAAAACTTGAAAAACATATTGCTGCTGGAAGCATTTCTGCTTCTGGCTATCCCTGTATTAGCTCAAAATAATGGAAATGGCATGATAGATTCATGGGTGACTAACAGAGACCGCTCAGCTCTTTTTGAGAAACAGTCTGTAAAAACTGTTTTTTCCGACCATGCAAACGGGTGGGGAGCAACTATTGTGATTGATACTTCCAACCGCTTCCAGACAATGGATGGCTTTGGTTTTGCATTGACGGGAGGGAGTGCAGGTCTTCTTATTAAGATGGATCCGGGAGAACGAAAAAGAATACTCAGGGAAATTTTCTCTACAGATGGCAATAATATCGGTGTAAGTTACCTTCGTGTAAGCATCGGATCATCTGATCTCAACAGCTTTGTATTTTCGTATGATGATCTCAGGGAAGGCGAAACAGATTTCGATCTTAAGAATTTTAGCCTGGCCCAGGATTTGAATGATGTCGTTCCTGTGCTGAAGGAGATACTTGGAATAAACCCTGATATAAAAATACTTGGTTCACCATGGTCGGCTCCTGTATGGATGAAGACAAATGGAAATATCAGGGGAGGCAAGCTCAGGGAGGATTGTTATGATGTTTATTCCCGGTATTTTGTAAAATATATACTGGCGATGAAGCAACAGGGGATAACGATTGATGCTGTTACAGTGCAGAATGAACCTCTTAATTCAAGGAATACCCCAAGCATGTCATGGTTTGCTTCCGAGGAGAGAGATTTTATAAAGAATAACCTGGGGCCGGCATTTATTAAGGCCGGGATTGCTGCAAAGATTATAATTTTTGATCATAATTGTGACCGTCCGGATTTCCCCCTTGCAATACTCAGCGACCCGGAAGCAGCCCGATATGTCGATGGTTCCGGATTTCATAATTATGCCGGTGACATGGAAACTCTTGGACTGGTGCACCTGGCCCGTCCCGATAAAAATGTATATTTCACCGAGCAGATGGTTGTGGAACAACCGAACAGCCAGGAAATTGATATTACCGGACCAGTGAGCCGCCTGGTACTTGGAGCAACCCGTAACTGGAGTAAAAATGTCATTCTGTGGAACCTGGCAGCAGATCCTGATAATGATCCGCATACGGATAACGGCGGCTGTTCGATGTGCCAGGGAGCTATCACGATCGATGGAAATACTGTTACCCGCAACCTGGCTTACTATACTATAGCCCATGTTTCAAAATTTGTTCGTCCCGGATCTGTATGTATTTCGTCTACAAACAGGGGGGATAAAACAATTCAGTTGTATGAGGATGAACAGAGACCCGGTGTTTACAGGTTGGGGATCACAGACCATTCCCCGGTACTGCCTAATGTGGCATTCATTACTCCGGAAGGCAAAATAGTACTTATAGTAGTTAACGATTCCGTTGATACGGGTTCATTTAAAATCCAGTATAATGGCAAACTGGCATCAATAAGGTTAAAACCCGGATCGGTAGGTACATATATTTGGGATGCGGGTATTAAAGGGAATTAAACCAAATATATATGAAGTGTCGTAAACCTGGCCAAATCGTGGAGCGATTTCACATTTACCATCCAATGCAAGTTCCGCACAGATTCATTTAATTATTGATTCATAAGCAGCCTGCAGTATTTCAGATCTTATGTTCATATCATATAATTTACTGTTATACCTTGTAGGATAAACCCTGTTGCAAAGGAAAACATATGATATTCCGAATTTGGGATCGACCCAGACAAATGTTCCGGTATAGCCTGAATGACCAAAACTACCCGGAGATGCACTCTTTGCAGGATATGCTTCTTCATCACTCAGCTCACTGTTATTAAGGAGAGGTTTATCGAAACCAAGTCCCCTGCGATTATCATTTTCAGGAAACTGCACCCGGCTGTATTCCTGAAGAACAGGCTTGCTTATTATCTGCTCGCCGCCGTAGTTGCCCATCCTGCGGTACAGTTCCATCAGTTTCAAAAGATCATTGGCAGTAGCAAATAACCCTGCATGTCCTGATATACCTCCCTGCATGGCAGCCCCTTCATCATGCACGGTTCCCCAGAGCTGCTGCTTTCTGAACAGGGAATCATATTCGGTAGGAACTATCCTGTCGGTATGATATGTCCGGTAAGGATTAAAAACAATATCATAGGCACCGATCCTTTTATAAATACTGTCTGTAACATATTTATTCCATGGCTCACCTGTTAACCTGGTTATAATATCCGGGGCAATAATGAAAGTGAGATCGGAGTATACATATTTTTTTGCACCCAGCGGACTCTTTCTTATCTCTGAGAACATTTTTTTTCTGTAATTCCTGTTGATATAAAGGCCATTTGCTACCTCAAGCGGGAATCTTTTTGAAGGGGAACATCGGTAAATCCTTCTTTTATATTCACCATCTTTTTTCAGTGTTTCTTTCCAAAATGGGATAAAAGGAGTAAGGCCGGCCTGGTGAGTTAGAAAATCTTTCATCAGAATATCTCCCTTGTTTGATCTTCTGAAGTATGGCAGGTAGTCGCCCAGTGTTTTATCGGGAGAGAATCTTCCTTCTGAATTAAGAAGCATCAGGCCAGCCAGTGTCGACGATACTTTGGTAACAGAAGCAAGGTCATATAAATCATTTTTTTCAACCGCTATCCTGTCATCATAGGTATGGTATCCGTATGTTTTATGAAAGAACACAATCCCATTTCTTGCCATGATCACCTCACAACCGGGGTATGCTTTGGCATCAAGACCTGATTTTACTATGGAGTCTATCTTTTCTTCTGCCAGCTCTGATGATATGCCTGCATTTTCAGGGAAACCATACTGAAGCCTTATATTGCCCTGTGTATTGATACCAAATCCATAAGGCCATTTTTCGTTGATTGTTACAGGGAGTTTGCCTTTGGCACCAATACCACCAAAAATCAACTGCGCCGAAAGATCTTCTGTGTAATCATTTTCCTGGTACGACAAAATGAGTCCGTCAGCATCACGCAAAGCTTCAATCCTGTCAGCAGAATATGGATTGCCAAACCATGTAACTATTGTTCTGTTATTATGTATCAGTTTATCAAGGAAGCTATTAAGGCCCGGCCTGATGCCAAAATTCCTGTTTGGACGCTGGTCGAGATCATAAACACCGGCAATTATTATATCATAAGCGGCCAGTTTACGCAAAAGAGAATTACATGAAGCCGTATCAGAGAGATCGGCTGTAAAACTGTCAACAGGCATATAATCTGTAAGTCTTTTCTGGAAAAGTCTTATCTCTTTACTGTTAACAGCTATTGAAGCTACCTTTATTTTATTGATATCCATTACAGGGATAATGCTGTTCCTGTTATTAAGAACAGTCAGGGCACTGGCATATAGATCTCTTATAAGAGCTTTATTTGATCCTGGTGTGAGATCGCTGTCTATGTCTTTAGTATTTACGGGTTTTACCCTGTTCAGTCCCGACCAGTACTTAAGAGCGAGGATTTTCCTGCATTTCAATTCAATATCCCTGGCAGTGAGTTTCTTCTCATTTATATAGTTTTTTGTCTCTCGTATTGTAGCTTCCACATCAGTTACAAATTCGGCAACATCGTTACCGGCTTCAAGAGCTTTTGCATCTGCCTCACCCGTTTTAAAGTATTTTGTAACTCCTTTCATATTCATGGCATCAGTTACTATGAGTCCTTTATAACTAAGTTCATTCTTAAGAAGACCTGTTATTATGGGCTGAGAAAGAGTTGAAGGTAAACCGGATGTAGTATCCAGTGAAGGCAGATTCAGATGTGCAACCATTATACTGCCTATGCCTTTGCCAATCAGTTTCCTGAATGGATAAAGTTCGATGCTGTCGAGCCTGGACCTGTTATGAGTTATTACCGGAAGGTCAAGATGTGAATCAACATTCGTGTCACCATGACCCGGGAAGTGTTTCCCTGTAGCACATATCCCGTTATCCTGCATTCCCAGCATATACATAATGGCTTTATTTGCAACATTATCACGGTTTTCTCCAAAAGACCTGTAATTAATAACCGGATTAAGAGGATTTACATTTACATCTGCAACTGGTGCAAAGTTCACCTGCATTCCCAGTCTTTTGAACTGGTCAGCTACTGCTTTACCAAACCTGTAAATCATTGAATCATCTGAAATAGCACCAAGCGTCATCTGGTATGGAAACTTATCAACATTGGCAAGTCTCATTCCGACACCCCATTCCGCATCAAGGGCAATAACGAGTGGAACTGCTGAAATACCCTGGAAATAATTCGTTAGTTCAGCCTGTTTTTTCGCTGTACCCTGGAAAAATACTATACCTCCGATGCCATATTTTTTTATCAGATCACTTATTTCCACCTCATTGGCTATATCATTATTGGAGTAGCCGGCCACCCAGATACATTGAGCTATCCGGTGATCCAGATCAAGAGTATTCATTACTGAATCAACCCATGGATGGTTTATGAATTTCAGAAATGGCGGTTCTGCAGATTGCGACCTTAAGATTGAATGGGGAGCCGTGATTAAGATTATCAGTACTATCAGATATAGTTTTCTTAGCCGAATCATAGTAATTAAAGTATTATGGAGATTAATCTTAATAAACCGTTTCCGGATTATTCATCCAAATGTAATAATTTTTGAAGCTTCATAACAATGTATACTTCTTATCAGTTTTTAAAGATGTTATATAACATAAGTGTATTGAATCTGATTTCTTTCATCTTATGCTGAAAATGTTATTTTTGTCAGTGTTCACTAACCTGAAAAAACCTTAAATCCATATTATGCATAAAATCAACGATTTTCTTATAATGCTCGACGGTTATATCGGCGGTAATCCATGGTTTGTTATATTCCTTCTCGGGACAGGTGTGTTTTTTACCCTGTATCTTGGTTTTCCGCAATTCAGGTATTTCCGGCATGCCATAGATGTTGTAAAAGGAAAATTTGATCATCATCTTGATGTTGGTGATACCTCTCATTTTCAGGCTCTTTCTACTGCTCTCTCCGGTACTGTTGGTACAGGCAATATAGCCGGTGTGGCACTTGCCATTCACCTTGGCGGACCAGCAGCACTTTTCTGGATGCTTGTAACGGCGGCAATTGGAATGTGTACTAAGATGGTTGAGGTGACTATTTCACATAAATACCGAGATATACTTCCCGATGGCAGTGTTTCAGGTGGCCCGATGTATTATATGAAGAAAAGGATAAATTTTACTACAAAAAGGGGCAAGGTTATCAGGGTCGGAGCTGTTATGGGAGCCTTTTTTGCAATTGCCACTGTTTTGTCTTCATTCGGAACAGGTAACCTGCCACAGATAAACAGTATATCAAACTCTATTTTCACTTCTTTCGGAATAAAACAAATTATTACAGGTGCTGTATTGTCAGTTTTGCTTGCTCTTATTATTATCGGTGGAATAAAGAGAATTGCATCTGTTACTGAGAAACTGGTTCCCGGTATGGCACTTTTTTATTTTGTAGGTGCCTTGCTTGTTATCTTTACCAACTACAGGAATATTATACCCTCAGTTGAATCGTTGTTTACCACAGTATTCACGGGCACAGCTGCTGTAGGCGGTTTCCTTGGAGCTTCGGTTTCTTTTGCTATCAACAGGGGAGTTAACAGGGGACTTTTCTCGAATGAGGCTGGTCAGGGATCTGCCCCCATTGCCCATGCTGCAGCAAGAGCTCCTGAACCTGTTTCGGAAGGTATGGTTGCTATCCTTGAGCCTTTTATTGATACAATAATTATATGTACACTAACCGGCCTGGTAATTTTATCATCAGGTGTCTGGTCACAAAAGATAGAGAACCAGTTTCAGACTGCGGATATGGTATTCCTTAACAGGAAGTATGATGAGAGTCTGCCTTCAGATAAGAAAATCATTATGAACTTTGTAAGGAAAGGTAAAGACGTTCCCCTGTTCAACGGAGACCTTAATATTGTGGATGGTAAAATGACAAACGACATATCGCTCATTGCTTCCAGATCTCTTGCCGAAGATTTTAGATTTTATGACAAAAACAGTCCATTCTCTGGATCGGTAAAAGTAGTTAATGGCAAATGGGACCCGCCGGCCTCTGTAACTGTAACAGGTAAATCGCTTATTCACAGTGCTCCTCTTACAACAGAAGCTTTTAAGAAAAGTATTCTTGGCGATTGGGGGCAATACATAGTGTCAATTGGTCTTTTGCTATTTGCCTTTTCAACAGCAATATCCTGGTCATATTACGGAGACAGGGCACTGACTTATCTTGTAGGGCCAAAGTATGTGATCTATTATCGCATGATCTACGTGCTGGGTTTTTTTGTTGCATCCTTTACCGACACAACAGTTATTTGGTCTCTTTCGTATATAACAATAGCCCTCATGACTGTACCCAACCTTCTTGGATTATGGATACTCAGAAAGGAAATAAAGAGCACTA
The DNA here is from genome assembly GCA_046706305.1 of Bacteroidales bacterium. Taxonomy (GTDB): domain Bacteria; phylum Bacteroidota; class Bacteroidia; order Bacteroidales; family VadinHA17; genus LD21. The sequence continues at coordinate 6,671 of JBJKPQ010000147.1, read as the reverse complement.
TTTCAGATTACTGGGCTGACTTTTCGGTAAAACATCCGGAAGACAGGATGGCAATAAAATATTCTAAAAAAGGAAAATTATAAGTGTTTTACTGCCTTTTGACGGAACAGAGTATTAAATTTATAACTTAAAATTTTCAGGTAATGGCAAAAGGCAGTAGCAGACTTGTATCTCTCGACATATTCAGGGGGCTGACCCTGGCTTTTATGATTATTGTCAATACTCCCGGAAGCTGGGAATATGTATATCCGCCTCTGGAGCACTCCAAATGGAACGGCTGTACACCAACTGACCTTGTTTTCCCGTTTTTCCTTTTTATTGTGGGAATATCAACCTGGTTCTCTTTGAAAAAATACGGTAATGAGTTAAACGGAAGCTCCCTGTTCAGGATTTTCAGAAGGATGGTAGCCATATTCCTTCTTGGATTGTTACTAAATAGCCTTGCAATCCTCGCAGGCGAGAGCACTTCCCTCAGAATTATGGGAGTTCTGCAACGTATTGCTCTCGCTTATGGGTTAGGTGCGGTAATATGTCTTTCGGTCAGGCGTAAATATCTGTGGATTGTAACAGCTGCAATTCTTCTTTTTTACTGGGGACTCCTTGCATTCTTCGGTGGTCCTGATCCCTATTCTTTACAGGGCAACTTTGTACTTAAAACCGATCTGGCATTACTTGGTAAAAGCCATCTTTATACAGGATTTGGAATTCCATTCGACCCTGAAGGTTTGTTAAGCACTCTGCCTGCTATAGCAACAGTCATAATAGGATACTACATAGGCGGTATGATCACCAAAAGTGCTTCAGGTGGCCATTCTGTGCTTAAACTATTACTTTTCGGAGTTGCTTCCGCCGGCCTGGGATTACTCTGGAATATGGTCTTCCCAATAAATAAACCTCTATGGACAAGTTCCTATGTATTATATACTGCCGGACTGGGAATGGGAGTCTTTGCAATGATCTATCTGATAGCGGATGTTTTTAAGTTTCAGTCATGGGGAAATTTCTTCAGGGTATTTGGTACAAATGCCATATTTTCATATGTCCTGGCCGGAGTTTGGGCCGGTATTATGCTTATAGTTAAGATACCCACAGGGAGTGGAAATATTAGTTTGTACGGTTGGTTGTATTCCAGGATTTTTGCTCCGGTAGCAGGACATTATAACGGGAGCCTGCTGTTTGCAATTGTTCAGGTGTTTATTATATGGGCTGTTACTTTGTTGCTATACAGGAAAAAGATTTTTATAAGATTATGATTAACAGATTATAACCGGTTAATGAAAAATTAATGTCAGGAACCGTGATAATGAAAAAACCATCCAGCATGAAACAGTTACTAACACCTTATATAAGCCAATGACCAGGAATGAGTGCATAAGGCTGTCGCAAGTGATAAATATGAAACTGATTAAAGGGCTTAATATTAAAAATTTATGACGGAAATAAACATTATATCAGATGAGTACAGGAGAATATTCGGGAAGAAGGATATTGATATAAAAGCATTGCCCCAGTCAGGATCTGACAGGAAATATTTCAGGATATTTGACGGTGATCGCACTGTTATTGGGGCATATAATGCCAATCCGGAAGAAAATGAAGCTTTCATCGGATTCACGAAGCATTTCCTCTCTAAAAAGCTTCCGGTACCTGAAATTTATTCATATCTGCCTGAGCAAAATATTTATTTTTTACAGGATCTTGGTGATTTGAACCTATTTACACTGCTTAAGAATAAAAATATCGGGGGATCTGGTTTTGACAGTGAAGTTGAGGCTATTTACAAAAAAGTCCTCGACAGACTCATAAGTTTCCAAACAGAGGGGATGGAAGGTCTTAATCTTGATCTTTGCTATCCACACAGGAGTTTTGACCGCCAGTCGATGATGTGGGATATGAACTATTTTAAATACATGTTTCTGAAACTTCTGGCAGTCCCCTTTAATGAAAGGAGACTGGAGCATGATTTTGAGAAACTGGCTGATTTCCTTCTTGAGACAGGGCAGGATTATTTCCTTTACCGCGATTTTCAGTCTGCCAATGTAATGTTGATTGATGATGAACCATGGTTTATAGATTACCAGGGCGGCAGGAAGGGAGCTCCTCAATATGACGCTGCTTCATTGCTCTATGATGCAAAGGCACATGTTCCGCCTGATTCTCGGAAGAGACTTCTCGATTACCACATAAGCAACTTTTGTAGCCTGACCGGGGAAGATCCGGGTATGTACAGGGGTTATTATGCAGGCTTCAGCATGATCAGGCTGATGCAGGCACTCGGAGCTTTTGGCTTCAGAGGCTTATATGAAAAAAAACCGACCTTTACCGGAAGTATTGTGCCTGCAGTAAGCCTGCTAACAGATCTGGTCAACTCAGGAAGCGTACCTGTAGATCTTTCCGAGATGTTCCGGACCGTGAAGCAGATAACCGGAGTAAAGATGTATAACGAACTCAGGGAAACAATTACTGAATGAAGGCAATGATTTTTGCGGCCGGAATGGGAACAAGGCTTGGAAGGATAACTCAAAATATTCCCAAAGCACTGATAGATCTCAATGGTAAGACTGCGCTTCACCATGCAGTCGAAAAATGTCATGATTTTGGCTTTGATGATATTATAATAAATGTTCATTATCTTGCTGATATGGTACTTGAGGAGGTCCGCAAACTGAAAAAAATGGGATACAGAATTGAAGTGTCGGATGAGACCGGCGGATTACTTGAGACTGGAGGAGGACTGTATAAGGCCAGGGATTTTTTCGATTCAGCACCTTTTTTGATTTATAATGTTGATATCATATCCAGCTTTGATATCTCTGCACTTTACAAATACCACCTTATGAAAAAAGGTCTTGCAACACTGGCTGTAAGACACCGACCAGGTAACAGGTTTTATCTTATCGATGATGAAGGAATAATAAGAGGTTGGAGAAACTCTGCCACAGGTGAACAGATTCTCACCGGTAAAGAAAGCAGCAGCCTGTCGGAAATTGCATTTTCAAGTATGCATATTGTTGATCCTGAAGTTTTTAATTATATGACAGACGGTGTTTACACAATGACGGATCTTTACCTCAGGCTTGCCCCGGAATTTAACATATTTACCCTGCTTGACGATTCCGGATACTGGGTGGATATCGGTACACCTGAAAACCTCGATAAGGCAAGAGAGATACTCAGTCAGACTTAATTTAGTAAACAGCCATGCTGAGAGATAATAGGTTATAATGATATTGTGTTATGGTGTTATGGTGTTATGGTGTTATGGTGTCTGCCTGCCTTATGCCTTTACGATTTTCCTCATTAAACCTTTAATCATATTTTCCAGAATGTTCTGGTGAAAATCGTAAATACTGTTATAATCTCAAGTCTGCCGATAATCATAAAAAGACTTAGTACTATTTTACTTGTCTCAGGCATATGAGCAAAGTTACTCATTGGCCCTACCATACCGATTCCCGGACCAATGCCTGCCATGCAGGTGGCTATAGAGCTTGAGGCTGTCTCCGGATCGACTCCGGTTATTATAACGATTATTGTGCCGAGGATAAACATAAACATATAAAGTACTACAAAAGAAAGAATTGAAATATTCGTGTTCTCTGCAACACTTTTACCGTTTAGTTTTACAAAAGAAACAGACTTGGGATGGTTGAGTTTGATAAATACATTTTTTATGTTTTTCAGAACTATAAGGTGCCTTGCAATTTTAATACCACCTGATGTAGAGCCCGTGCTGCCACCGGAGAACATAAGGAGAAAAATCAGTACCACTCCGGCCATGGGCCAAATAATATAATCTGCCGATGCAAAACCCGTGCATGTGATTATGGATATGACCTGGAAAAATCCTTCCCTGAAAGACTCCTCGAATGTCCTGGTCGAATTGGAAAGCAGAATAAGGGTGGCAAGTGTTCCGGCAATGATGGCTACAACCAGGTAAAACCAGAGTTCTTCATTTTGCCGGACCTTTTTGAAGTTTAGTTTTACAATATAATAATATATCACCTGGCTTGTCCCAGCCAGAAGCATGAATATCATAACCACATACTGGGAATAAGGTGAATAAAGCATCAGGCTTGTATTCTTTGTTGAAAACCCGCCTGTTGCTATTGTTCCGAAGGAATGACAGATGCTGTCGAATAATTTCATATCTCCCAGGCTCAGCAGAATTGTCTCTGCAGCAGTCAGCCCAAGGTAAATAAACAGTATTCTGAAACCTATAGCTTTTGTTTTAGGGTGGATTTTTTCGCGGAGCGACGATTCAAGGCTGAACAACTGGTATCCTGTAACTTTCAGAGAAGGTAGAATTATAATTACAAGGACTATAATGCCTATACCACCAATCCAGTGTGTAAGACTTCTCCAAAAGAGTATCGAATAGGGCAGTGCCTCCACATCAGTAAGTATTGAAGAACCAGTTGTTGTAAAACCGGAAGTTGATTCAAAAAAGGCATTTACAAAGGATGGAATCGCACCACTGAAAAGATATGGCAGTGTCCCGAAAAGTGAAAAAAGAATCCAGGCTACCGTCACTGCTATATAACCGTCGCGGTTACTGAATTTATTTATATCAGCATCTTTTGACAAGCGTGATGACAGCATATAAAGAATAAAAGTTACACCGGCAGAAATGTAAAAAGGAGCCGGTGTTTCCTTGTAGATATATGCAACCGGGAGACATGCCAGGTAGGAAAGAGTCTCGATAAGCAGGATGGTACTTAAAATTCGGAGGATTATCAAAGGATTGATCAGCTTCATCTTCGGGTCAGGAAATTTTCAGGTACAAATATAAACAGAATTGCACTTGTTCGGCTTATTATGATAATGAACTTGGAAATGCAGGTTTTGTATATTAAAAAATCATTGATTGGTCATTTTTTAAACTTATATTTGAATCATGTAATCCTTCATAAATGTTTTATTACACAGTTGAATAATGAAGTGATTTTAAAGACTGGGGATTATGATTAACCTCTTAATAATAAAGTATATATGGGAAAAGTATTAGTAATTGGTGCCGGTGGGGTAGGAACAGTAGTCGTTCATAAGATGGCTTCTTTACCGGATGTGTTTTCTGAAATTATGCTGGCAAGCCGGACAAAGGAAAAATGTGATGCCATAGCTTCAAAAATAGGAGATAAAAGGATCAAGACAGCCAGGGTCGACGCCGATAATGTACCGGAACTGGTTAATCTTATTCGCTCTTTTAATCCTGATATTGTTGTAAATGTGGCGCTGCCATACCAGGACCTTCATATTATGGATGCCTGTCTTGAAACCGGAGTTGCATATCTCGATACTGCCAATTATGAACCCCTTGAAGAAGCGAAATATGAATACAGCTGGCAATGGGCTTACATGAACAAATATTCCGATGCAGGCATAACAGCCATACTTGGAAGCGGTTTTGATCCTGGAGTTACGTCCGTTTTTACTGCCTATGCAGCAAAGCATCATTTCGACGAACTTCAGTATCTCGATATTGTTGATTGTAATGCCGGTGATCATGGAAAAGCTTTTGCCACGAATTTTAACCCTGAGATTAACATAAGGGAGGTTACACAAAAAGGTAAATACTGGGAGGATGGCGAGTGGATATATACAAAACCGCATGAAATTCATATGCCACTGAATTATCCCGAAATTGGTCCAAGGGAATCTTACCTGATATACCATGAGGAACTTGAATCACTTGTTAAAAATTTTCCCACTCTTAAAAGGGCAAGGTTCTGGATGACGTTCGGACAGGAATATCTTACACATCTTAGAGTAATACAAAACATAGGTATGGCTGGCATCGAGCCAATAATGTTTGAAGGAAGGGAGATCGTTCCTATTCAATTCCTAAAGGCAGTGTTGCCGGATCCGGGCGGACTGGGAGAAAACTACAAGGGTCAGACATCAATAGGTTGCCGTATCAAGGGTATAAAAGATGGTAAGGAAAAAACATATTATGTATATAATAACTGCAGCCATGAAGTTGCTTACAGGGAAACAGGTGCCCAGGGTGTAAGCTATACCACCGGTGTTCCGGCTACTATCGGAGCAATGATGTATCTTAAAGGTTTATGGAAAAAACCCGGTGTATGGAATGTGGAAGACTTTGATCCGGATCCTTTTATGGCTGAGCTTAATAAGCTGGGATTACCATGGGTGGAGCTTCATGATGTGGATCTGGAGCTTTAGGAGGTATGAAGCAGGACTGAAGGGAGGCGGCAGGAGCTAACAGTAATAATGCAAAAGATGAGTGTGCAAGATGCAAGGTGCAAATATCCGGCACATTATCGTATATTGAAGCGGGACGAAGATTCCACTCTGCAAGACCGGATATTATCCTTTATTAATTCTGATGAAATTTCTTTATATGCCAGTAGACTATAATAAAGTACCTTCGCCATGTTATGTTATTGATGAGATGAGGTTCAGAAGCAACCTTGAACTGATCAGTAATGTTGCGAAGAAGTCGGGAGCTGAAATTATCCTTGCCTTTAAGGGTTTTGCAATGTGGGGAGTTTTTCCGATACTCAGGGAGTATATTTCCGGGGCAGCAGCAAGTTCTGTTGATGAGGCACGCCTTTGTTTTGAGGAAATAGGTTCACCGGCTCATACTTATTCGCCTGTTTACAAGACGGTTGATTTTAATGAGATACTGAAATACAGTTCTCATGTAA